>NZ_JBEHZD010000686.1:0-3571 GCF_040240285.1 Streptomyces sp. HSW2009
CCCCCCGCGCGGGGCGCCCGCCGTGCCGGCGGCAGCCGCAGCCGCGTCCGTACGCGTGGCCGCACCCGCGGCAGGGCCGGAGCCGGTGGCAGAGCTGGAATCGGCGGCAGAGCTGGAACCGGAGCCGGTGTCAGAGCCCGCGCCCGTACCCGCGTCGGCCGGAGCATCGGACCGGTCGGGTGCCCACGGGTCCGGTTGGCCCATGCGGGTCATGGCGCGGGTGACCTCGGACAGGCCCTCGCGGAGTGCGGCCTGCCAATCGCCGGTCCGCAGGTGCTGCTGGGTCTGTTCCTGGACGCGGTGGGCGATCCGCTGGACCTCCTCGCGGGCGAAGTCGCGGGCGTCCTTGGCCTCGCGGCGGGCGCGCTGGGCGTCCTGCTTCGCGCGGCGGCTCTCCTCCTTCGCCCGGCGCGCCTGCTCCTTCCACTCCTCCTTGGCGCGCCGCAGGTCCTCCTTGGCCTGCCGCCACGCGTCGGGGTCGGTCCACGGGCCGCTCTCCCACGGCGCCCCGCTCCCCTTGCCGTCCGCCCGCGCGCCACCCCGGGCGTCCTCCGCGGGCCGGCGCGGTTCCTCGCGCTGCGCATGTGCCCCGTCGGCGCCGGCCGCCGCCGACCCCGCCGCGCGCGCCTGGGCCGCGGCCTCCCGCATGTGGCGGCGCAGATCGCTGGCGGAGCCCCGTACGTCCGCCCGGATCTCGGCGGCCAGCTCGGCGACCGACTCGCGGATCTCCAGTTCGAGGTCTGCCAACTCTCCGCCACGATCGGCAAGTTCGGCCCGGCCCGCGTCGGTGAGCGAGTAGACCTTGCGTCCGCCCTCGGTGGTGTGGGTGACCAGGCCCTCCGCCTCCAGCTTGGCCAGCCGCGGGTAGACGGTGCCGGCCGAGGGTGCGTACAGGCCGTGGAAGCGCTCTTCGAGCAGTCGGATGACCTCGTAGCCGTGGCGCGGTGCCTCGTCGAGCAGCTTGAGCAGATACAGGCGCAGGCGTCCGTGCGCGAAGACGGGAGGCATCAGCGGACCTTCTTGTCGGACGGGGTGGTCTGGGCGGGCGCGCCCGGGCCGGGGACGGTGGGGACGCCGGGGCCCTCCGAGTGCGGTGCGGACGGGGCGCCCGGAGCGCCCGGGGTGGATGTGGCGGCTGGCCCTGCGGGGCCGGCGGGCGGCTCGTCGGTGGGCGGGCGGCGCAGTACGGCGATGGCGCCCGAGACGCTGGCGGCCTTCAACCGCCCGCCCGCCGTGCCGAGGCTGCCGCTGATCTTGCCGCCGACGCCGCCGGGCGAGACCCACGCGCCCCACTGGCCGCCCAGGATTCCGGAGTCGACGCGCAGGTCGTCGAAGGCGTTGGAGATCAGGCCGCTGGTGGTGTGTGCCTCCACCCGTACGTTCGCCGGGTCCGGCAGCCGGATGGCGATCTCGCCGGAGACGGTGCTGAGTTGGAGATCGGCCGGCTGGGTCGAGGGGGCGATGTCCACCACCATGTCCCCGCTGACCGAGTCCGCCCGGACCGTCGAACCCATGCCGTCGATCACGGTCAGCTCACCCGATACGGAGTTGAAGCACAGACTGCCGCCGAGCGACTGCACCTCCACGCAGCCCGACACGGTGTCGGCCCGCACCTCGCCGCTCAGCCCCACCAGTGTGGTGTCGCCCGAGATGCCCCGCACCTCGGTCGGCCCGGTCAGGCCCGAGACCACGGCCGCCGCGCTGACCGTGCCCACCTCGGCCCGGACGGCGGTCGGCACGGTCAGCGTGATGTGCGCCGTGCGCTGCCAGCCCTTGCGGTCGAGCAGCTTGAGGAACCCCTGCCACGGCAGGTCCTCGTACGCGATGCTCAGCGTGCCCGCGGTCAGGCTGACGAACAGCGGCGGGCCCTCGATCTCGGAGACCTGGAGGCTGGCGGAGCCGGCGTCGGTGCCGACCACGTTGACCGTGCCGCCGACGATGCGCACCTGGAGGGCGGCGACCGGGTCGTCGAAGGTGAGCTTCTGCGGTGCGCTGAGCGTCCATGCGGACCGGGCTGACATGGCGGAACCTCCCAGACGGAGCCTGAACGCAACATATCGCGTTTCCCAACACGATATATCGCGGGTTCTGGAAGTCAAGCGCGGTCGCGGCCGAGGTGAGGGCCGTTCGGGGGTGCTGCGGTGGCGCGGCGCGGCTCTGACGGCGGGCCGGACCGGGCCGTCGGCTGGGGGCGCGCTGTGGGCGGGGACGGGGGCCGCGGCGAGGCCCGCTCAGGGCGCGCTGTAGGCGCGCTCGGGACGGGCGGATCGGTGCTTCCCGGTGATGGTCCGGCAAAGTTCCCGGCTGCTAGCTTTCTTCTCCCCGCGGGGTCGGTCACCGGCCGCCGCGGGCGTCCCTGCGGCGGCGCCCCGCCCAGGACGACCCCGGACGACTCCCGGACGACCCCCGCGATCACGCGGGCCGCGCGACCGCACGACGCGTACGACCGCACGACCGCACGACGCGTACGGAAGAACAGCCCCAACGAGCACAGGTCCAACAAGCACAGCCCCAACAAGCACGGCGTCAACGAGCACGATGCGAACGGGTGCAGCGGGCGAACGCAGCGCCGACGGACGCAGCGTCAATGAGCAAGCGCAGCGCAATGAGCACGGCGCCATGAGCGCGGTGTCGAGGAGCAGCCGCGGAGTACCAGCCCCACAGCCCCCGCGCGGGCGGCCTGAGCGATGTGTACACCGGCGCGGCCAGCGCGCCACCGGGCCGGAAGCGGGGCCGGGGCGGGCGCCGCGACCGCGCGCGGGCCCGGCTCCAGTGGAGCAAGGCGAGACGGGGCGAGGCGCGACGGGGCGGCGAAGGGCGGAGCCAGACACGGGCAAGGCGGGGCAAAGCCGGATGAGGTGAGGAAGGGGGACGGGCGGCGGCAAGTCGGCGCGGCCTTCCGCGGACGGCCGGGCGCAGGCCGCAGAGTACGTGCTGCACGACGGTACGGAACGGTAGGAGAGGGGCCAGTGGAGACGATCAAGGTGCATGCGTGGGCGGACGCGACGCCGGACGGAGCGGCGCCGCAGGGCCAGCCGGTGACGTCGGACCAGCGGGTGACGCCGGACCGAGCGGCGGCGCAGGACGATGTGGCGGCGCACGGCGACGCGAGGCCGCAGGACGAGCGCGCGGCGGTGCTCGACGGCGCGGCGCGGCCGTGGTCCGTGGTCGGGCTGCTGCTGGCCGCCGCCCGACACCGGCCGCACGCCGGCCTGCGCTACCTGCCTGACGAGCGGCCGGAGGCGGGAGTGCCCGACGAGCGGCCGGAGCCGGGAGCGCCCGAGGAGCTGCCCGCGGCGGGAGTGCCCGAGGAGCGGCCCGCGGACGGGGCGCCGGCGGAGGGCACGTTCCAGTCGTACGGGCAGTTGCTCGACGAGGCCCGCCGCATCGCCACCGGGCTGGCCGGGCGCGGGGGGGGGCCCCGCGGCCCCCCGGGGGGGGGGGGGGGGCCCCCGGCCCCCGGGGGGGGGGGGGGGGCCCCGGGGGGGGGCCCGCGGCCCCGCGATGTTGGCGTCGGACCGCAAGGATTCACTCTCCTCGACATCAGGCTCGCGATGGATAGAGCCTGTCA
>NZ_JBEHZD010000687.1:0-3561 GCF_040240285.1 Streptomyces sp. HSW2009
GGGGGGGGGGGGGGGGGGGGGGGGGGGGGGGGGGGGGGGGGGGGGGGGGGGTGGTGGGGGGGGGGCCCGGGGGGGCCCGCCCCCCCCCCCCCCCCCCACTCCTCGCCGGCCTTCAGTGCGGCGTCCAGGGCCGCCGGGGTGGCTCCCCAGTCCTCGTGGATCTTGTAGCCGCCGGCCCCCGCCAGCGCCTGCTCGTCCAGGCCCTCCTTGCTGACGGTGTTGCCCTTGCCCAGCAGCATCACGTTGACCGGCAGGTCGTCGAAGCTGCGGTGCAGGTTCACCAGGTGCTGTGGTCCGGGGGTCACGGTGGTCGCCTTGGACCCCTCCGAGGGCCCGACACCACCGCCGATCAGCGTGGTGGTGCCGGTGGCCACGGCCTCCATGACGGCCGAGGGGGAGATGTAGTGCACGTGGGTGTCGATGGCGCCGGCCGTGAGGATCTTGCCCTCCCCGGAGATCACGTCCGTGGCGGGGCCGATCTCCAGCCCGGCTGTGACCCCGTCCATGACATCGCTGTTGCCGGCCTTGCCGATGGCGACGACCCTGCCGCCCTTGATTCCGACGTCGGCGCGGACGACGGCGTTGTTGCTGCCCCGCTCCCGGGCGGGAGCGACATCCAGGATGATCGCGTTGGTGATCACGGTGTCGGGGGCGCCCTGCGCACTGGTGGTGGTGCCCTGCAACATCGACTCGCGAATGGTCTTGCCGCCGCCGAAGACCGCCTCGTCACCCCCGAAGGTCAAGTCCTCGGTGATCTCGATCCAGAGGTTGGTGTCGCCCAGGCGGACCTGGTCGCCCACGGTCGGGCCGTAGGACTTCGCGTACTGCTCACGAGTGATGTTCGCCATTGTCTTCCTCCGGCTGGATTTACGGGGGCCCTGTCAGTCGAGATCGATGTCGCCGGCCTGCTTGTCCTTGCGCAGGCCCGGAACGCGTCGTCTCCCGCCGATCGGAACGACCTCGATCGCATCGCTGGGCGCGTTCTCCGGGCTGAACCGCAGGGAGTCCCCCGGAGCGATGTCCAGGCGGTGACCCCAGGGGGCCACTCCCGGCGTCTTCGACCGGTCGTGCGCCAACTCGCGTGCACCGGCGATCTGTTCGGACCGCACGCGCTCGGGGTCGGTCAGGACGGCCTCGGCAGCGGTGGCGGCGTCCAGATCGCTGAAGAACAGCAGGTCCTCGTTGACGTCGGCCAGGTGGATGTGCGAACCGATCTGGATGTCGCGGTCACCGACGTTGACCACGTAGACGGTGACCTTGTCCTTTCCTGAGTTGAGGACGTGCTCCGCGGTCGGGTCCTTGACCCACACTCCGCCCACCTCGTAGCGGGAGAAGCCGTGGGCCTGGCCCGGGTCCAGCTCGGAGGGCGGCAGGGATGCGGGAGGAAGGGTGCAGTCAGGTCGTACGTCCGGACACACGACCTGCGCGGGCTTCGGTACCAGCGGCTGGAAGTAGGGCATGGGTTCGTCCTCAGCGGATCGGGGCGACCGTCGGGGGGACCTTCGGGGCGCGGATCGGGTCGTAGAGGGTGACGAGCTTGCGGCCGTCGGGGAAGGTCGCCTCGATCTGGAGGATGTCGAGCATCTCGGCGACGCCGTCCATGACGTCGACCGTCGTGAGGATGCTCTCGCCCTCGCCCTGGGTGTCGCCCTTCCGCTGCTCCAGGGGAACGCTGGCATCGCTCATCATCTGGTCGACGGTGTAGTTGCCGGCCCGGGCCTCCTCGATGACCCAACAGCTGATGTACGCCACGGCCTCGGGGTAGTTCAGCTTGATGCCGCGCTCCTTGCGGTAACTGGCGAGCATCCCCGCCACGCTCAACAGCAGCTTCTCCTGCTCTGACGGAGTCAGGTGCATCCGTGCTCCTCGGTAGTGGTGATGGTGCCCCGGCCCTGGCGACCCCGGCTTGTGGAAGGAAGCCGACCGAACGCCTCCGGGCCGGCGTCCGCGGGGCGAGCAGACACCCTCGTACGCGGGAAGTGGGGTGCCCACCGCCCTGCTCGGAATCCAGCGGTGACGGTGCGTCCGCAGCCGTAGGCGGTCCGCCGGGTCCACCCGTTGAGCCACGCGGCGTCGCGGTTGATCATCCTGCTGTCGGCCGGGATGCTGCCGCTCAATCGCCCCGGACCCCTCGAACGAATGTCGATACAGACATGTGAACGATGCCGGCGGCCACGGGGAGGGCACCTGGCCCAGCCGGTCTCGTACGAGAGGGTGCCGCCGCTCAGCACGCAACAGGGGTGAGCAGGGCCGCGCGTCGTCGCGACCGGGGCGAGCCCTACCGGAATCGGTGGCCCCGGGGGCGGCTCCGGGTCTCCCCCGCGGCGCCGCCGCATCGGCCGGCGGATCGCTGCGAAGTGCTCGCCACGAGCGCTCCGGCACGCTGATGGCCTGGGGATCTGTTCGTGGTTCGCCGTCGGCCCGGGAGGGTTCGCACCGTGCAGCCCCGGCGGGGGTCCGCGCCGTGCCGTGGGTGGGTACCGGCCGGGCCCGGCGGCCCTGGTCACCGGCTCAGCGCGCCCGCGGCTTCAGGGGCCCGCACATGCCGCCCCAGGAGGGTTTCCCGTGGGTCACGGCGTCGTCCCGGCGGCGAGCCGGTACGGCCGTCCCGCCCAGGACGGTCACGAGACCTCAGCCGGACCGTCCACGTCGGTGCCGGGCCGTCCCGCTGCCCCGCGCACACCGGCACGCGCCCTACCCCGTGTTGGCGTGTACCGAGGTCGGCCGCGTACCCCTCCCTGCACCGGCCACGCTGGCACGTCCTGTCGGCGCAACTCCGCGACAGGGCTCGACGTGGCCGGGGAGGCGCCAGTCGTCCCTCTCACCGATCCGCTCGGGCCTCGACGGTCCACCCGCCGAGGCCCGCCCGGCGCGACGGATCGCGAAGCCTTCCGTCCGGGTCGCAGATCAGACCGCGGGCGGTGCGAACGGGGTCGGCGGTTCGAACCAGGCCGGTCCGTCGCTCATCGCCAGCTTGATCCGGGACACCACGAACTCCTCCACGTCCGGCAGTGCGTCGACGGCGAACCAACCGACCTCCAGCGACTCGTCGTCATTGACCCGCGCCTCGCCGCCGACGGCGCGGCATTGGAAGCAGATGTCGACGAACTGGCAGACATCGCCGTTGGGGTAGGTGACCGGCTCCCGCTGGCTCTGCACCAGCAGCAGCCGCTCGGGCCTGACCTGCACCGCGGTCTCCTCGAACACCTCGCGCACCACCGTGTCCGCGGGCTGCTCCCCCGGCTCCGGGATGCCCCCGATCAGGGACCAGCGACCGTTGTCCGCCCGCCGGGCGAGCAGCACCTGTCCGTCGTCGTCGAAGACGACACCACTCACCCCTGGCAACAGGAGCAACTGGTGACCCGCGGTGGCCCGCAGCGTGCGGAGGAAGTCTGGGATAGGCATGGCACCGAGCGTAGTCCGTGCCGCCACGGACGGCGGGGTCTCTTCGGTACGCCATGACGCCGGCCCGCGGGGCGGCCCGCCCGCCCCCGGCGGCCCACCCGGCCCCCCCCCCCCGCCGCCCCCGCCCCCCCCCCCCCGCCCCCCCCCCCCGCCCCC
>NZ_JBEHZD010000688.1:0-3541 GCF_040240285.1 Streptomyces sp. HSW2009
CCCCCCCCCCCCCCCCCCCCCCCCCGGCGGCCGGCGGGGGGGGCGGGGTTGTTTTAAAAACCCCCCCCCCCCGGCCGCGCCCCCCCGGGCCCCGGGGGGGGGCGCCGGGACGTCGAGCGCGAGCTCGGCCAGCGTCTCGTCGACGATCAGCCAGCAGCCGGCCCGGGCCGCGGCGCGGGCCAGCCGCGACCGGTCGGCCGCGGGCATCAGCGCCCCGGTTGGATTCTGGAAGTCCGGGATCAGATAGGCCAGTTGGGGCACGGTCTGGCGGAACGTCGACTCGATGATCTCGACGTCCCAGCCGGCGTCGGTCACCGGGACCGACACGGTGCGCAGCCGTCCGCGGCGCATCGCCTCCAGGGCGTTGGGGTACGACGGGTTCTCCACCAGGACGCGGTCGCCAGGACGGCCCAGCAGGCCGAGGGAGAGCGTGAGCGCGTGTTGGGCGCCGGAGGTGACGAGGATCTGTTCGGGCACGGTGGTCAGCCCGCGGGCGGTGAAGCGGTCGGCGATGGCGGCGCGCAGGGCCGGTAGGCCGTACGGGTAGTAGCCGGGGGTGTGCGCGTGGTCCGTCAGGTGGGGCGTGACCTCGGCGATGGCCTGCGTCAGCGTCTGTTCGGACAGCCCGGGGGCGGCCCTGGCCAGGTCGATCGCGGTCTCCTCGGGGCCGAGCAGCCGGTTGACGCCGCTCAGCGCCCGACCGTCGGGCAGCGCCGTCCAGGTGCCTGAGCCCTGGCGGCTGTGCGCGTAACCGCTCTCGCGCAGCAGGTCGTAGGTGGCGGTGACGGTGGTCCTGCTGGTGCGCAGCGCGGTGGCGAGTTCCCGTTCGGCGGGGAGCCTGACGTGGAGGGCGATGCGGCCGTCCAGGATCAGGGCGCTGATGGCCCGGGCCAGATGGCGGTAGGCGGGGCGGGTGCCGGCCGGGTCGGGGAGCATCGCGGCCAGTTGCCGACTCCCCACGGTCCGGTCGACGCGGCCCACTCCGCCGACGGGTGGGAACGGGCTGCTGCCGGCCATGCCATTCTCCCCAGATTGGCCATACTGTCTCGACCAATCACTCTACAGAGTTGCCCCCAATGGCCTTGTTTCTGAGGGTGGAGGCAACCACGCATGCAGCAGTACCCGACGGGCGGCGCCCCGTACGACTCGTACGCTCCGGCGCCCGCGGCAGCGTCCCAGCCCGCCGCGCAACGTCTCCTCGGCTCGCGAATCCGCAGGTCAGGGCGGAAGTCGCGGATCAAGCGGCCGGCGGCTCCACCGCCCATCGGCCCGCTCCCGCTCGGTGAGCGCCCGCTCGTCCGGCTGCCGCGGCTCTTCGCCGGATTGGCCCTGTACGGCTTCAGTCTGGCCCTGCTGGTCCGGGCCGCGCTCGGGGCCAATCCGTGGAGCGTGCTGTACGAGGGGCTGGCGCGGCACACGGCGCTCAGTTTCGGTGCGATCAGCGCGGTGCTCGGTGTGCTCGTCCTGCTGCTGTGGGTGCCCCTGCGCCAGCGGCCGACCTTCGGCACGCTGGCCAACATCGTGGTCCTGGCCTGCTCGTCCGACCTGGGGCTGTGGCTGCTGCCCGCCGAGGTGGGAACGGCCGGCAGGGTGGGCCTCCTCGTAGCCGGGGTGGCGCTCAACGCGCTGGCCGTCGCGGTCTACGTGGGGGCGCGCTGCGGGCCCGGCCCGCGGGACGGACTGATGACCGGCCTGGCCGCCCGCACCGGCCGGTCGCTGCGCGCCGTCCGTACCGGCATCGAGCTCACCGTGCTGGCGCTGGGCTGGCTGCTGGGCGGCAGCGTCGGCCCGGGCACGGTGCTCTACGCGCTGGCGGTCGGCCCGCTCACCCAACTCGCCCTGCCGTGGTGCGCCTACCGCAGTGCGACCGAACGGGCGCCGGCCCGAGCCGCCGGCACGGCGTGAGGCGCCCTGCCGCCACCGGGTGGCCTGGCCTTGCTGCCTTCGGGCGGGCCGGCTGCCGACGAACGCCCCGTACGCGTAGGGCCCCGGCCTTCCGAACAGTCGGGTGACCCGGCCGCAGCCGCGCCCCACGTACCCGTACGGACTCCGCCGTGGTGTCGCCCACGCCCGCCACCGGGTGGCTGGGGTGGCCAAGACGCCCCGCCTTCCCACTGCCGGGCCGCCTGTCCGCAACCACAACCGGGACCGCCGCACCCGTACGGCCCCGGCCGCGGCGCCGCCCACCCCCGCCAACTTCCCGGAGGCCGAACGACGCCGCACCGGACACAACGCACCGGACACACCGCACCGGACCGCGCCGAGAAGGAACGGAACGGCCTCGCACGGAGACGAAACCGCACCGCACCGAACCGCGTGCCGCACCGCACCACACGGCACAGCGGCCCAGCGCACCCGCACCGCCCGACCCGTTCGGGTTATCCGCTCGCGCCCGCCGCCCCCTGGCCCGCCGCGAAGGTGAACGAGAACGTTGCGGGGCCGGCGGTCAGCCAGTGGGGGCGGAGTACGCCCGGGCCGCAGGACTGGCTGCCGATGCCGTGCTGGCCGTGGTCGAGGTGGAGCCAGACGCGGTCGCCCGGGGTCAGGTCCTGGGTGTGCCGTGCCGCGTCCAACTGCTCCGTGGTCCAGCGGCGCGCGGTGAACCAGAACGGCGGCTCGCCGTCCACCCGGAACCAGGCGCCGTCCGGCCCGCGCAGCCGCGCCCAGCGGACGTCGGCCCGCGCCCCGTTCTCCTGCGGACGCACGTACGGCGTCTGGAGGGCGTCGACCGACCGGGCGTGACGGGCGATGCGCGAGGCGGCCCGGGTGTCCGGGTACGCCTCGCCCGGGCCGCCGCCGTACCACTCGACGTCGCCGAGCGTGCCCGGCACCCCGAGCCGCACCCCGAGCCGCGGCAGCGGGAAGTCCCAGTCGCCCTCGGGGATCACACTGACCGTCAGGCGCAGCCGGGCCGCGGTGCCGGTCCAGTGGTAGACGACCGACAGCGCCCGGTCGGTGGCGGCGGGGGCGACCCGGGACTCGACCGTCAGCGCGCCGTCGCCGGCCCGCACCCGGGTCGTACGGTGCTGGAGGCGGTGCAGCCCGGCCCGCCGCCACACCGTGCCGTACCGGGTGTCGGGCTGCCAGGGCGCGCCCTCGTCGTTGTCGGTCGGCGCCCGCCACACGTCCAGCCGCGGGCCCGCCACCGACTGGCCGCCCAGCGAGCGGAGCACCCCGGTGGCCGCGTCGAAGACGCCGGGGCCGAGGACGATGTGCGCGCCCTCGTCGGTGTGGTGCGGCGCCACCGCGGGGGCGGCCGGAGTCCCGTGCGCGCCGGCCGGTCGGCCCGCGTCCGGCCCGGCCGCCGGGTCCGCGAGCCACTGCCCCCAGGCGACCTCGTGGCCGGCCGCGCCCCAGGCCGTGGCAGCGGCCAACTCGGCGCGCACCGTCCACACCGCCTCGCCCGCGGGCTGCTCGGGGCGCTCGGCCAGCGGCAGCTTGAGGTCGGCCGCGGCGCCCCGGGGGGGGGGGGGGGCCCCCCCGGGGGGGGGGGGCCCCCCCCCCCCCCCCCCCCCCGGGGGCCCCCGGCCCCCCCCCGGGG
>NZ_JBEHZD010000689.1:0-3536 GCF_040240285.1 Streptomyces sp. HSW2009
GGGCCGGAGGCCGCTCCGTGCGCGGCGTCGGCCGTCATCCCGGGGGACGCCGCCGCACCGGGGGACGGCTCGGGCGCACTCCGCGCGGACGCGGGCGTGGCCGGGGGCTGTGCCTCGCCTACGGGCTCCGCGGGTCGCCGTGCACCCAGTCGCAGCCGGCCGAACCTGCTGGTCCCGCGGCCGATGGCGCCGGCCGCGGCGCGGCGGCGGGCGCTGGCCCTGGCGCGCCGGGCACTGTGCGTGCGGTCCTCCAGCCAACTGTCGCAGTCCGGTGTCAGGGCTATCGCGGACGGGGCGGGCACGCCCAGTTCGTCGGCGAGGTCGTGCACCAGTCGGTGCAGGTCGGGAGCGCTCGCCTGCGGGATGGGCACGGTGGGGCTGAGCGCGGGGCGTGCCCGCGCGATGGCCACCGTGACGGCCGCGGCCACCAGCAGGGTCAGCGCGGCCAGGCCGACGGCGACCCAGCGCGCGGTGCGCCAGCCGGCGCCCGCGCCGCCGATGTGGCCGGTGCTGCCTCCCACGAGGAGCAGCACCGCAACGGCGGTCGGCAGCAGCGCCACGGCCTGCGCGGCACCGCGCACGCGCAGCACCGCGAGCGCTCGTGCACGAGCTCCCGGCGTATCGGCTTCCGGACCTGCCATGAGACGGATCACCCCCTACTGCCCTGCGGTGAGTGCGACAGCGGACGTCGCCGGCGTGCGTACCCCACCACTGTCGCACCGGCTACTGACACCGCAATGTCGGTGTGCGAAGGCCCCCCGGCCCGCGCGGCAGTCGCTGCGCCACTTGCCGCAGCGTGCCTGCGCGGCACACTAGTTGCGGCCGGGAATCGCGTCACCCAGATGGCCAAGCGCTCACTCAATGGAATGGCTTCATACAGGGGTAGGAACCATTCCGGTCAGATAGCGGAACCTGCGCCTGATGGGTGAACGACGAGGCCGGGGGCGGTGCCGAGGCCGAGCGCCCGAGCGGCGCCGGGGCGTGTGCCCAGGGCGTGCCGCAGGGGGTGGTGCGCCGGCGCGGCCGTACCGAGCCCACCGGCCCGCACCCGCCCCGGCCGCCGCCGCCCGTGGCCGCTTCGACCGCTGCCGCCCGAGGCCAGGACCGACGCCATCGCCGCAGGTCAAAGCGGGTAAACGGACGAGCTCCCGGCCCGCCAGCCGGCCTGTCCACCGGCGACGCCCGCCGTAACGGTGCCGGTTTCGGGTCCCGGTTCGACGCCCCGCCCGGCGTCCCACCCGCACTGTCTCCGCCCCGTACCCGCCGCCGTCTGCACCGCCACGCCGGGGCCGCCCGCAGTGGCTGGGCGCGCCCGTCGTACCGCCGGATGTTCAGCCGGTGGGGCGGCCGGTCGGGGCCGGTACGGGAGCCTGCGCGGGGCCGCCGTCACGCACCGTGGTGGTACGGGCCGTCGGCTGCCGGCGTGCGGGGCGCGGGCCGCGGCGGGAACACGCCGGCGGGTTGGCGGGCGGCGGATACGCGCCGCGGGCGCGGCGGATACGTCCGACCACGGGGGCGGCGAAGGGGCACCAGGGGGTGCGGGCAGCCGCGGGGGGGTGCGTTCGGCCGCGCTCGGCGGTGTGGCGGGGGCGCGGGCGCCGTCCGCCGGCGGGGTCGGTGCGCGGGCACGGGCACGGGCACGGCTGCCGCTGGAATCGAAGGCCGCAGCCCACTCGGGCCACGGCGGCGCCGACTGCGCACCGATGGGCCCGGCTACCCGTCCCGGTACGCACGTCCGTCGGCGGCGGGCCTGGCCGTACGTCGATCACGCTCCCCCGACCGGGCCCCGTACGCCATCGGCCTGACCCGTACGACGTCGCCCCGGGGGCCCGGCACACCGGACGCCGCCGTACCTCGCCCGGCAGCGCACGGTCCGGGGCGCCGGGCACGGGCCAAGGGGATGACGAACCTCCGCGCTCCCCGCGCGCGAGGATCACGCGCCGGGCGACGGGCCGACCCACCGGACCCGCAGGCCTGGCTACCGCCTACCGCGGCTCCGCCGCACGACCAGCGATCCCCGCCCCATGCCGACAGCACACGGACCAGGACGCCGGGCACAGGCCAAGGGGATAATGAGTCCCCGCGCTTCCCGCGCGCCCGTACGCCCGTACGCCCGTACGTGAGGATCACGCACCGGACGGCAGCGCGCCCCACCGGGCCAACCGGACCCGCAGGCCCGGCTACCGCCTACCGCGGCTCCGCCGCACGCGCGGCGATGTCCGTCCGGTGGTGGGAGCCGTCCAGGTCGATCACGTCGAGCGCTCGGTACGCGCGCTCGCGCGCCGTCGCGAGGCTGGAGCCGGTGGCCGTCACGGACAGCACCCGGCCGCCGGAGCTGACGACCTCGCCGGACTCGGCGAGTTTGGTGCCGGCGTGCAGCACGTACGTCTTCTCGTGTTCGGCGGCCTCGGCCAGGCCCGTGATGGGGTCGCCGGTGCGCGGCGTGCCGGGGTAGTTGTGCGAGGCGATGACGACGGTGACCGCGGCGCCGTCGCTCCAGCGCAGCGGCGGCTGGAGCTCCAGCGTGCCGGTGGCCGCCCGCAGCAACACGCCGGCCAGCGGCGTCTTGAGCCGGGCCAGTACGACCTGGGTCTCCGGGTCGCCGAAGCGGGCGTTGAACTCGATGACCCGCACCCCGCGCGAGGTGATGGCGAGGCCCGCGTACAGCAGTCCGGAGAACGGCGTGCCGCGGCGGCGCAGGTCGTCGACGGTCGGCTGGAGGACGGTTTCGAGCACCTCGTCGACCAGCTTGGGGTCGGCCCACGGCAGCGGCGAGTAGGCGCCCATGCCGCCGGTGTTGGGGCCCTCGTCGCCGTCCAGGGCGCGCTTGAAGTCCTGCGCCGGCTGGAGCGGGAGGACGGTCTCGCCGTCGGTGATCGCGAACAGCGACACCTCGGGGCCGTCCAGGAACTCCTCGATGACCACCCGGTCGCAGGCGAGCGCGTGCGCGCGGGCGACGGCGACGTCCTCGGTGACCACGACGCCCTTGCCGGCCGCGAGACCGTCGTCCTTGACGACGTACGGCGGGCCGAAGGCGTCGAGCGCTTCGTCCACCTCTTCGGCGTTGACGCAGACGTAGCTGCGCGCGGTGGGGACGCCGGCCGTGGCCATGACGTCCTTCGCGAACGCCTTGGAGCCTTCGAGGCGGGCCGCGGCTGCGGACGGGCCGAAGCACGGGATGCCGCGGTCGCGCACGGCGTCCGCGACCCCGGCGACCAGCGGCGCTTCCGGGCCGACGATGACCAGGTCCACGCCGAGCGAGCCGGCGAGGTCGGCGACCGCGATGCCGTCGAGGACGTTCACCTGGTGCTGCTCTGCGACCTCGGCGATGCCAGCGTTGCCGGGCGCGCAGTGCAGCGCGGTGACGTCGGGGTCGAGGGA
Source organism: Streptomyces sp. HSW2009 (assembly GCF_040240285.1). NCBI lineage: Bacteria > Bacillati > Actinomycetota > Actinomycetes > Kitasatosporales > Streptomycetaceae > Streptomyces > Streptomyces sp. HSW2009. The sequence goes on from NZ_JBEHZD010000689.1 coordinate 3,382, forward strand.
GAGTGAGCGGCACAGGGCGTGTTCGCGGGCGCCGCCGCCGATGACGAGGACCTTCACGGGCCCAGCCTAAACGTCGCCGACCGCGGCCCCCCCCCCCCCGCCCGGGCACCCCCGGGGCCCCGGGGGGGGGGGGGGGGGGGGCCGCCGGCGGGGGG
>NZ_JBEHZD010000069.1:0-21245 GCF_040240285.1 Streptomyces sp. HSW2009
ACGGCGGCGTCACCGCGCTGATCGCCACCAACGTCGCGGCCCGCGGCATCCACGTGGACGGGCTCGACCTGGTCGTGGGCCTCGCCCCCCCCCCCCCCCCCCCCGCCGCCCCGCCCCCCCGGGGGGGGGGGGCGCCCCCCCCCGGGCCGGGTGCGTTGGGCCGGCGCCCGTAACCGGTGCGCGTCACTGGTGCCAGGAGCGCCACAGCGCGGCGTACGCGCCATCGGCCGCCACCAGGTCGTCGTGGCCGCCCAGCTCGCTGATGCGGCCGTCCTCGACCACCGCGATCACGTCCGCGTCGTGCGCGGTGTGCAGCCGGTGGGCGATCGCCACCACGGTCCGGCCCTCCAGCACCTTGGCCAGAGACCGCTCCAGGTGGCGTGCCGCGCGCGGGTCGAGCAGCGACGTCGCCTCGTCGAGCACCAGCGTGTGCGGGTCCGCGAGCACCAGCCGGGCCAGGGCGATCTGCTGGGCCTGCGCCGGCGTCAGGGCGTGCGCCGCACCCGAGCCGACCTCCGCGTCCAGCCCGCCGTCCAGGGCCCGGGCCCAGCCGTCCGCGTCCACCGCCGCCAGCGCCGCCCACAGCTCCGCGTCCTGCGCGGTGGTACGGGCCAGCAGCAGGTTGTCCCGCAGGGTGCCCACGAAGACGTGGTGTTCCTGGTTGACCAGCGCCACGTGTTCGCGTACCCGTTCCGCTGGCATGCGCGCCAGTTGGGCGCCGCCGAGGGTGACCTCGCCGGTGCGCGGCGCGTAGATTCCCGCGAGCAGCCGCCCCAGCGTCGACTTGCCGGCCCCCGAAGGACCGACCAGGGCCACCCGGCTTCCCGGCCGTACCGACAACGTCACCTCGTGCAGGACGTCGGTGCCCGCCCGGTAGCCGAACCGCACCTCGTCGGCCCGTACGTCCCGGCCATCCGGTGTCTCCCCGACGTGGCCCGGCTCGGTCTCGATCTCGCGGACACCCACCAGCCGGGCCAGCGACACCTGGGCGACCTGGAGCTCGTCGTACCAGCGCAGGATCAGACCCACCGGATCGATGAGCATCTGGGCCAGCAGCGCGCCCGTGGTGAGCTGACCGACCGACATCCACCCCTGGAGGACGAAGCTGCCGCCGAGCAGCAGCACGGAGGTCAGGATCAGGATGTGGGAGGCACCGAGGACCGGGAAGAGGACCGTGCGCAGCCACAGGGTGTACCGCTCCCAGCGGGTCCACTCCGCGATCCGCCGGTCCGAGAGCCGCACCCGACGACTGCCGAGCCGGTGGGCCTCGATCGTGCGGCCGGCGTCGACCATCTCGGCCAGGGTCGCGGCCACGGCCGCGTAGCCGGCCGCCTCCGAGCGGTACGCGCTCGGTGCCCTGCGGAAGTACCAGCGACAGCCGATCAGCAGCACCGGCAGGGCCAGCAGCACCGCGGCGCCCAGCGGTGGCGCCGTCGCCGTGATCGCACCGAGCAGCAGCCCGGCCCACACCACGCTGATGGCCAGTTGCGGCACCGCCTCGCGCATCGCATTGGCCAACCGGTCGATGTCGGTGGTGATGCGCGAGAGCAGGTCGCCGGTGCCCGCACGTTCCAGCACGCCCGGCGGCAGGCCGACCGAGCGGACCAGGAAGTCCTCGCGCAGGTCGGCCAGGATGCGCTCGCCCAGCATGGCGCCGCGCAGCCGCACCTGGTGCACAAAGACCGACTGCACCGCCAGGGCCAGCGCGAACAGCGTGACGATGCGCCACATCGGGGCGTGCTCACGGCCGGCCGACAGGTCTTCCACCAGCCCGCCGAGCAGGTACGGCCCCACCATCGACGCCAGCACGGCACCGATGTTGACCGCAATGAGTGTGCCGAAGGCCCGGCGGTGACGGCTCAACAGCTCACGGACATAGCTGCGCACGGTCGGTGCCGAGCCGACCGGCAGCGTCGTCGTGGCCTCGGGTGCGGCCGGATCGTACTCCGGTGGCGCTACGCCGATCATGCGCTGTCCTCCAGGGCGCTGGTCGTGGTGGCGGAGCCGGCTACGCCGACCGCCGTGAGCTCGTCGTCGGTCTCGCGCGTCACCACGGCGCGGTACGCGGGGGTGCTGTGCAGCAGTTCGCGGTGGGTGCCGACGGCCACCACGGCGCCGTCGGGGATGAAGACGACCCGGTCGGCCCGGTCGAGAAGCAGCGGGCTCGATGCGAAGACGACGGTGGTGCGTCCGGCGCGCAGCCCGCGCAGGCCGTCGGCGATGCGGGCCTCGGTGTGCGAGTCGACCGCGGACGTCGGTTCGTCGAGTACGAGCACGTCGGGGTCGGTCACCAGGGACCTGGCCAGCGCCAGCCGTTGTCGCTGCCCGCCCGAGAGCGAACGGCCGCGTTCGGTGATCGTCGCCCGGGTCGGGTCGCCCGAGCCGTCGTCGGCGGCCGGGGCGAGGGCGGTGAGCACGTCGCCGCACTGGGCCGCCGCCCGCGCCTGGTCGGCCGAGACCGCGCCGGAGGTCGGTACGTCGAGCAACTCGCCGAGCGTCCCGGACAGCAACACCGGGTCCTTGTCCTGTACGAGCACGGCGGCGCGGGCGGTGACGAGCGGCAGGGAGTCCAGGGCGACGCCCCCGAGCAGGACGGACGCGGGTTCGGGCGCCGCCGCGGCAGTGGGCTCGGATGGTGCAGCAGAGATGCTGGACGGTGTGGCAGCGGGTGTGGACGGTGTGGCTGTGGGCGGTGGGGCGCCCGCCTCCGGTCGGCCCGTCGCGCGCGCATCGGACGAGGTTGTGCCGGTCGTCTCCGCGGGCGAGGGAGCGGCCTTCGCAGCCGTCGGGTTCGGCGTGAGCGACCGCGCCGGGTCGCCGGCTCCCCGGGCGCCGCCCGCCTCGGTCGCCCCCGACAGCTCCGGCGCGTCGCTGTCTGTGGGGCCCGCCGGGGCGTGGCCACCGAGCCGGTCGGCCAGCCGGCCGGCCGCGTCCGGATCGCCGCACACCACCAGCGTCAGTTGCCCGGCCGGCGCGAGCAGACCGGTAACCGGGTCGTACAGGTCGCCCCCGACAGCCGCACGGCTGCCCGCGGCCTGGCCCGACTCCTCGGCATGGCCCGTCGCAACGTCCGTCGCGACGGCGTCGGCCGCCGGCTCTTGCGCCGTGCGGTGCTGGGAGAGGACCCGGGCGGCGCGCTCGGCGGAGGGTCGGGAGAAGGAGTACGCCATGGCGATCTCCTCGAACCGGCGCAGGGGCGAGAGCAGGAAGGTCACCGCGCCGTAGACGGTCACCAGTTCACCGACGCCGATCCGGCCGTCCTGGGCCAGGCCGACCCCGTACCAGACCACGGTGATCAGCAACAGGCCGGGCAGCGCGACCTGCACGGCCGCGATCAGGGCCCACATCCTGGCGCTGCGCACGGCAGCGGCCCGTACTTCCTGGGAGGCGGCTCGGTAGCGCTCAAGGAACAGCTCTTCGCCGCCGATGCCGCGCAACACCCGCAGGCCAGCCACCGTGTCGGCGGCCAGTTCGGTGGCGCGGCCCGCCTTCTCCCGTTGGACGTCGGCCCGCCGGGTGGCGCGCGGCAACAGTGGCAGCACGCCCAGGACGAGGACGGGGACGCCGACCGCCACGACGAGGCCGAGGGCCGGCTGGTAGATGACCAGGGCGACGCACACGGCGACGGTAGCCACCAGGGCAGCCACGAAACGTGAGACGGCTTCCACGAACCAGCCGATCTTCTCCACGTCCCCGGTGGAGACCGCGACCACCTCGCCCGCGGCGACGCGGCGGGTCAGCGCCGAACCGAGCTCGGCCGCCTTACGGGCCAGGAGTTGTTGCAGCCGTGCGGCGGCGGTGATCCAGTTGGTGACGGCCACCCGGTGCAGCATGGTGTCGCCGACCGTGGCCAAGGCACCAAGCGCCAGCATCAGCCCGCCCGCGAGCAGCAGCCGCCCGCCGGACCGGTCGATCACGGCCTGTACGCCGAAACCCAAGGTCAACGGCAGGCAGGCCAGCGCCCCCAGATGCAGCATGCCCCACAAGGCGGCCATGACCTGGCGACCCCACTGCTGCCTGCCCAGCCAGTACAACAGGCGGATTCCGGAGCGCGCGTCGGGTTGGCCGGGATCGGCGTACGGAAGATCGCGAAGTTGCATGGCATCCCGGACTCTGAGGAGGGGCGCGAGGGAGATCAGCAAGATTTGCCGGTCGGACTGGGCGGCTTCAACTGGTTTTCCGATGGACCGTCTCGTTCCGGCCGTTCGGCCCGATCGGGCCCGGCGCAGCGGGCCGGGGCGGTGCGACCATGGACGACATGCGGATGTCGGATATGCGGCACGGGGCGGTGGCCATTGCGTTGGCGATTGCCGTGGTGGCCGGTTGCGGGGGCGGCGATGACGACGAGCACACCCGGGAGGGAGCCCGGCGGACCGCCGACGGGACGACCTCGACGCGGTCGGACGGCATCCCCAAGGTGGGGGACCGGCTGTCGGCACAGATACCGGCGAAGACGCGGCAGGTGGTCGCCGTGTACGGCAGGAGCAAGCACTCGGCCGATGCAAAGGTCGTGCTGTACACGAAGGACGGCGACGGGTGGCACCGCGACCGTTCCTGGGCGGCACACAACGGGAGAAAAGGCTGGACGACCCGGCACCGCGAGAACGACAAGCGCAGCCCGGTCGGCGTCTTCACGCTCAGCGACGCGGGCGGCGTGCTGCCCGCACCAGACTCCCGACTGCCCTACGACCACACGGCGTCCTTCGCCGCCCCGCACTACTGGCCCAAGACCCACTGGCACGACTTCGACCACGTCATCGCCATCGACTACAACCGTCTGAAGGGCACCTCCCCCCTGGAACCCACCCGCCCCCAGGGAACCCGCAAGGGCGGCAGCATCTGGCTCCACCTCGACCACGGCAGCGGCACCTCGGGGTGCGTGGGCCTTCCCAAGTCCGGCATGGAATACCTACTCAAGACGCTCGACCCGGCCCTCCACCCGGTCGTCGTGATGGGCGATAAACGGCAGCTCGCGGCGTGAGGTGGGTGGTTGTGGTGGGGCGGGGAGTGTCTGTGGGGTGGGGGGCTGGGGTGGGCCGTGGGGCGCGGGCTGGCGCGTGCTGGTGTGGGGTACGGGGCGGGGCGCCGGCCGGGACGAGGTTGTTGTGGAGTTGGGGTGGGTGCCCGGGCTGCCCCGCTGGGGCCGCCGTTGTCTGTTGAAGCACCCGCCATCCGGGTGGGGTCGAATGGGGGCTGGGTTGGGCTGAGCTGGGTAGGGCTGGATTGGGCCTGGCCGGGATGGTGGTACGACTGCGGTGGGCGCTCTCGCGGTCCGCGGGAGGCAGCAGCAAGAGCAGCCGGCGCAGGGCGTAGGGGATGCCCTCCAAGGGCGTAGGGAGTGCGCCACCAGTTTTCTGGCCACCGGCGCAAAGCCCGCCCTCGTAGTCCGCGGTCCGATGGCCGCGCCGAGTTGGCCAGGGACCAACGCCGGCTGCGGAAAGGCTGGTGCGTTCCCGCGCTCCCTCGTGTTGGATCAGCGGTGTCGTCGCGGGGGAGGGAGCACCAGGGTGTTGATCGATGCCAGCAACGTAGGACTGGCGCTGCTGCCACCCACCGGGCCGCACCGGGTGGGGACGGAGGCCGTCCACCTCGTCGACGAGGCCCGTTCCGACCCCTGGGAGGCGACCCGCTCCCGGGAGCTGATGGTGCAAGTGTGGTATCCCGCCGCTCCGGTCGCTGGAGAGCCTGCCGTCCCCGGCCGCTACCTGCCGCAAGTCGTGGCGGCACTGGTCCTCGCCGGCTGGGCCGAGGAGGGCGAGGAGTTCGCGCCGGAGCTGACCGACGCCCTGGCTGATGTGCCGACCCATGCGTACGAGGCGGCTCCGCCCGTGCAGGGTGACCTCAGGCCACTGGTCCTGCTCTCTCCGGGCCTCGGCGAGTATCGGATGGGCCTGACCTGCCTGGCCGAGGAACTTGCCTCCCACGGCTTCGTCGTCGCCTGCGTGGACCACCCGTCGGACGCGGCAGCGGTCCAGTTGCCCGACGGACGTGTGATCGCCCATCAGGAACCGGACTTCGGGCCTGAGGAGGGCGGCGCGGACGGCGCCGGTGGTGCGGTAGACGAAGAGGGCGGGATTGGAGCGGGCAGCGCGAGTGGTGAGGCCGACACAGGCAGCCCAGACAGCCCAGGCGGTGCAGACAGCGCGGACGCAGCGGACCTGACCGACCTAAAGGATCGCTATCTCGCCACCCGCATCGATGATCTGCGCTTCACCCTGGACGTGTTGCTCGCACCGGGCAGCGGGTGGCGCGCACTCATCGACCCGGGCCGTATCGGCGTGGGAGGGCACTCCCTGGGCGCGTCAGCCGCCGCAGAGTTCGCCTGTCTCGACCGTCGGTCGGCCGCTGTGGCACTCGTCGACGGCTCCCTGTACGGCGACGTCCTGACCACCGGTCTCGACGTGCCCGTACTGCTCTGCGGACTGACACCGCCCGACCCGGACGATCCGCACGTGCTGGCTGGCTGGGAACGTCTCTGGCCGCTGTTGCGTGGACCGCGGCGCTGGACGACGGTGCCAGGCGCCGGGCACATGTCAGCGACCGACTTCGACGTGCTGGCCGGCCCACTGGGCCTGCGCGAGCCCGGCCACCCGGATGACCTGGCGGCATTCGGCACCTTGTCGCCCGGCCGCGGCCTGGCGGCGGTCCGTACGGCTCTCGCCGCGTTCTTCACGGAGCACCTCATCGATCGGGCCCCGTAGAGGGCGGGGCGAAGAACTCGACGGGTCTGCTGAAGACTTAGTCGATGGGCTGACCGACGTTGTGCGGAACGGGGGCGTGCCTCGCCTTTGACAGCGGCTGCCGGGTGCACGATGACTCGGGTGGTACGGCACGAAGCCAGGCGGGCTATCGCACTCCCCGAGTGTGGGCGGGCGAGGAGAAGACGCCGGGGCAGGCAGCGCCCGGTGAGGCCGTCAGCGGCTCTCCTGGCGGCCTGATCGGGTGGGGCCGCGCAGCTCAGAGAGGGCAGCGTCTCCAGGCAGTTAGGGGGGCGCCGGGGCCCGCGACCCGGTGAAGCCATGGCGGCGGGCTTCCCGCACCGCGGGGTCGCCAGTCGGTGGACGCGCGTGACGATGCCGACGCGGCGGCGCGTCAGTCGTCCTCGGGGGCGGGGCGGGGGCAGTTGGCGAGGGTGTCGAGGAGGGCGCCGAGTTGGGTGCGCTCCTGCTCGGTCAGTGGTTCGAGGATGTCCTCGGCTGCGGAACGGCGGGCCCGGCGCAGGGCGCGGAGCGTCGCCCGTCCCGTATCCGTCAGCTCGATGCGTATGACGCGTCGATTGGTCGGGTCGGGCACGCGGCGCACCACATTGCTCGCCTCCAGGGCGTCCACCAGCGTGGTCACCGCGCGGGGCACCACCTCAAGCTGCGCGGCGAGGTCCGCCATCCGCGGGGGCCGCGTGTCGTACTGGGCCAGCGCGCGCAGCAGTCGGGCCTGGGCCGGCGTGATGCCCAGTGGCTCCAGATGGCGCTTCTGGGCGCGGTGCAGCCTGCGAGTTAGGCGCAGCAACTGCTCGGCGAGATGACCTGAGGCGTCGGAGGCTGGCATGGCACGAGACTACAGGACTTTATTCATTGTGAGTCTAGGTAACAGTGAGCTATGCTCGGGGAAACGTGCGAACGCCGGTTCGCATGACCTCACGCTTCGCAGAAGGAGTCCATGCGCGATCACGAGCCACGGTGGGAGCCTTCCACCGCCGACCGGGATGAACCCGCACAGGTGCGGCGCATCCTCCGCCTCTTTCGGCCCTATCGAGGCCGCCTCGCCCTCGTCGGGGTGCTGGTCGCCGCGTCCTCGCTGGTGACGGTGGCCTCACCGTTCATGCTGCGCGAGGTGCTCGACACCGCCATCCCCGACGGGCGGACGGGCCTGCTGACCCTGCTGGTGTGCGGCATGATCATCGCCGCGGTCGTCAACAGCATCTTCGGGGTCCTCCAGACGCTGATCTCCACCACCGTCGGCCAACGGGTGATGCACGACCTGCGCACCGCGGTCTACGACCGGTTGCAGCGCATGCCGCTGGCGTTCTTCACCCGCACCCGTACGGGCGAGGTCCAGTCGCGCATCGCCAATGACATCGGTGGCATGCAGGCCACCGTGACCTCCACGGCCACCTCGCTGGTGTCCAACCTCACCAGTGTGTTGGCGAGCATCGTGGCCATGCTCGCCCTGGACTGGCGGCTGACCGCGGTCTCCCTCTGCCTCCTGCCGGTCTTCGTCTGGATCAGCAGACGTGTCGGCCGGGAGCGCAAGCGGATCGCCTCCCTGCGACAGAAACAGATGGCGGCCATGGCCGCGCAGGTCACCGAATCGCTGTCGGTCAGCGGCATCCTGCTCGGCCGCACCATGGGCCGGGCCGACTCGCTCACCGCCGACTTCACCCGCGAGTCCGAGCGGCTGGTCGACCTGGAAGTGCGCTCCAACATGGCCGGCCGCTGGCGGATGGCGACGATCGGCATCGTCATGGCTGCAATGCCCGCGGTCATCTACTGGGCGGCCGGGATAGCACAGCAGAGCGGAGGCCCGAGCGTGTCCATCGGCACCCTCGTCGCCTTCGTCACCCTCCAGCAGGGCCTGTTCCGCCCGACGGTCAGCCTGCTCTCCACCGGCGTTCAGATGCAGACCTCGCTCGCCCTGTTCCACCGCATCTTCGAGTACCTCGACCTGCCGGTTGAGATCGCCGAGCCCGAGCGCCCGGTCCACCTGCCGCGGGTGCGTGGCGACGTCCGCTTCGACCGGGTGAGCTTCCGCTATGACGCCGACACCGACGCAGGCGAGCCCACCCTTCGTGACATCGACCTCACCGTCCCGGCCGGCGGCAGCCTGGCCGTGGTCGGACCCACCGGTTCGGGCAAGAGCACCCTCAGCTATCTGGTGCCCAGGCTGTACGACGTGACCGGCGGTCGGGTGCTCATCGACGGCGTGGACGTACGGGACCTCAGTTTCGACGCGCTCGCCCGGGCGGTGGGCGTCGTCTCGCAGGAGACGTACCTCTTCCACGCCTCGGTCGCCGACAACCTACGGTTCGCCAAGCCCGACGCGACCGACGCGGAGATGCGGGCGGCGGCCGAAGCCGCCCAGATCCACGCACACATAGCCGCCCTGCCCGACGGCTACGACACCCTGGTGGGGGAGCGGGGCTACCGGTTCTCGGGGGGTGAGAAGCAGCGGCTGGCCATCGCGCGCACGATCCTGCGCGACCCGCCCGTGCTCATCCTCGACGAGGCGACCAGCGCCCTGGACACCCGCACCGAACAGGCTGTACAGCAGGCCATCGACGCCCTCGCTGCCAACCGCACCACCATCACCATCGCGCACCGTCTGTCCACCGTGCGCGGCGCCGACCAGATCGTGGTCCTGGACCGGGGCGAGATCGTCGAGCGCGGCACCCACGAAGAACTCATGCTGCGCCAGGGGCGGTACGCGGGTCTCGTCCACGGAGAGGCCGAAACCGAGCAGGAGACCAAGCAGGCCGTGACGGAGGCGATAGCGGGCGGCTGATGCGGCCAGGCGCGGGGTGAGCGGCCGGGCGGGGCAATGGGCCCGGCCGGGAGCAGTGGGGTCAGGCCCACAGCTTCTGGAGGAAGCGCACCTGTTCCGTCTGCTGGTGCAGGCCACCGCCCTCGTGACCGTTGAACTGCCACACCAGGAGTTCCTTGGCGCCCGCGTAGTGGTGATGGGCGGCGAATCCGGTGGAGGGCGGAGTGATGGCGTCGCGCAGCGCCGTCGAGAAGAGCGCGGGGACCGTGCTGCGCGAGGCGAAGTTGAGCCCGTCGAAGTGGTCGAGCGTGTGTAGCACCTGGTCGACGCGGTCGCGCTGACCGGCGCAGTAGCGGGCGATCTCGGCGTACGGCTCGGCATCCGTGATGTCGATGGCGCGCCGGATGTCGGTGAGGAACGGCACGTCGATCAGGGCACCCGCGACGCCGGGCGCGAGCGCCGCGGCGGCCAGGGCCAGTGCCCCGCCCTGGCTGCGCCCGCCGACCACGATGCGGTCGGGGTCGACGAGCGGATGGCTGCGGGCGGCGTCCACGGCTCGTACGGCGTCGGTGTACAGCCGGCGGTAGTAGTAGTCGTCCGGGGAGAGGATGCCCTTGGTCACCATTCCCGGCACCGCGGGCCCCTCGGCCCCCACCGGGTCCGCGGTGTCGCCGGGCCGACCGGGGCCGGACTGGCCACGGGTGTCCATCACCAACGTCGCATGGCCGGCCGCCGGCCACAGCAGCCAGTCGTGGGGAAGGGTGCGCCCGCCCCCGTAGCCGATGTACTGCACCACGCACGGCAGTGGCTGGCCGCCGTCGGTCGCCGCCGCCCGCGGGGCGAGCAGCCAACCCCGGATGCGGTGCCCGCCGAAGCCGGAGAAGGCCACGTCATAGGTGTGCAGCAGGCTCAGACCCGCGTCGTACGCGGTGAACTCGGCGTCCAGCGGATGTTCCCTGGCCTCGGCGAGGGTGCGCTGCCAGAAGTCATCGAAGCCCGGCGGCTCGGGCAGCGACGGCCGGTAGGTGCGGAGCTCGTGGAGGGGCAGGGCGGTGAACACGGGGCGGGCCTCCGGTGCGAACGTCGGCGGGGGCACTGCCGCGCGCTAACTGGCGCGCGCGGCGCGCAGGCCCTCCAGTCTGGCCTCAATGGCGCGCAGCGCACCAGGTCGCCGCCCGGGCACACGGGTACGGAGCGTCATCAACTCGGTGGCCAATGAGCGTGCCCGGACCGGGTCGCCCACCTGTTGCCACTGGTGGTGTGCCCGGTCCACGGCGCCCTCGACGTCGGGCTGGTCGGCGGGTTGGCCACCGCCCAGTCGGGTGGTCGCGGCTGCCATCCACAGCTCGCAGGCGCGCGCCGGGTCGCCGGCCAGTCGGGCGAGGTCGGCGCGTACTTCGAGCCAGTGCAGTGCCTGCGGCGAGTTCGGCCCGGCCGAGCGGAACGCGTCCTGTTCCCAGGCTGCCGCCATGGCCGCGGCCTCGCTGTGCCGACCGGCGTGGGCGGCCTCCAGTATCGCGCCGTGCGGGTCGTGCGCGGCCTCGGTACCCGTGCCTGCCTGGCCCGGAGCGTGGGCCGGCGGTGGCCCCGGGGCGTACGTCGGCCGGTGCGGGACATCGAGGGCGGAGCCCGTGCCCCGCGTGGTCGCCGCGGTGGCGCCGGCCCGGGGCGGTACGCCCGGTGTGCCCCCGCTGTTCGGGGCGGCGGCCGGCGCGTTGGTGGTGAGCGCAACCGTGGGGCGGGCGAGGGGGCCGGCGGGGCAGGTGGCCGGCGCGGCGGGCGCCCGTGAGTTGGTGCCCGCGGTGGGGCGCGCGGCGGTGTCGTCAGCCGGTGCGGCCGGGGGCGCCGGGGACGGCCTGGTTGCGGAAGGCTCGGCCAGCAGGTCGGCAGCGGCCGGCGGGGCGAGGTCCGCCGCCGGAGCCGTGCCGGTGGGCGTGGCGGGCGCCGGAACTGCCGGCGAAGGACCGGCCACAGCGGCGGTCGGTGTGGTGCCCGGTGCGGGCACGGGCCCGGAGGGCGGAACGGGCGTCGCGCCCGAAGCCGGCGGTGGAGCGAGCGGTACGCCGATGCTCTGTTCCGCGGCGTGTGCCCCGGCCCCTTCCCCCACCTCGGGCTGGGCGCCGGGCGCCGGTGGGAACCCGGCGGCTAGCGCCGGCCCGGGAGCGGGCACCGCGGCAGCGAGTGGGCCAGGGGCGGCCGGTGCAGGGCCACCCACCCCACTCGGGGCGAGCGGCGGCCAGTCCGCGGCGGGGGGGGGGGGGGGGGGGGGGGGGGGGGGGGGGGGGGGGCGGGGGGGGGGGGGGGGGGGGGGGGGGGGGGGGCCCCCGCGCCGGGAAGGGGAGCGGGAGCTGTCCCGAGGCCGCTGGAATCGGGCGTCATGCTGAGAGCGGCATCGGGTGTATCCCCGGAGACACCAGGAGTGGGTGTTACGCCGAGAACGGGTGCCGCGCCAGGGACAAGCTCCGCCCCAGAGATACCGGGAGCAGCCACCGCATCAGGAACAGGCCCCGCCCCAGGGGCAGTGGGAACGGGCGTCACAGCGGAAACGGGCGCCGCATCCGGGACACCAGGAACGGGCGTCACGCCCGGAACGGGCACCGCCCCGGGGACAGCCGGAACGGGCGTTACGCCAGAAGCGGGCACCGCATCAGAAGCGGGCACCGCACCAGAAACAGGCACCGCACCAGGAACGGGAGCAAGCCCCGCCCCAGGCACGCCAAAATCGGCCACCGCCCCGGGAGCGGGCCCCGCCCCGAAGCCAGCCGGTAGATCAGCCACCACGCCGGCCACTCCGCTGCCACCCCCGCCCACGGGGCCCGCAGTGGCGCCGTGGGGGGCCAATAGGAGGGCCGGGCCCTGACCGAAACCGGTCTGATCCACCACGTGTTGGTGCAACTGGTGCAGCGGCGGGCGGGTGTTGACCGAACGGAGGGTGCCGGCCAGGGTGCGCGTGTAGTGCGGCGTGCTGAGCTGCCGCCGCCGCGGTGGCGGACTCACGCACCCGTACAGATCGAGCCCGGCGGCCAGAAGTTCGACGGTCACCTTGGGCCAGGCGGACTCGTCCGCCACCACGTCGGCGACGACCGTGGTGCTGCCGGCCGGGCGCTGCCCCAACTCCGAAGACAGCCAGTGCCAGGGCAGCGCCGTGTAACGGGCCGTTTTCGGCGTCGTTCTGGCCAGCGCCAGGTGCGGCAGGTGTTGCTTGGCGTCGAGGGTGACCTGGCCGACCAGGTAGACCAGCACCACTCCGGGATGTGCGGCGGCTGTCCGCAGGTGTGCCAGTACGGTCTGCGGGTCATCGGGGTCGACCAACTGCACGACCTGGGCGCCACCCGCCGTACCCAGCAACACCGTCGGTGCAACGGCCGCCAGCGGCGGCAGCGCGGCGGCTGCGTCCATCGCCCGTTGCTTGCCGGTCGGGCCTGCCGCAATGAGCAGGGCGTATCCCGACTCGTCCGCCGCCCCTGCCCCGTTGTTTGCCATGGCAGCACCGTATCCGCTCAAGGCGCCATCTCGGGCCCGCCGGCCACGTGCGAACAAAACCCGCAACACCGTCGTCTCGGGCGGAGTGTCCGCTTCCCCTTCCGGTGGCCGGGCGGAAACGCGCCTTCCCCGTCGGATGACCGGGCAGAAAGCGGTCACAATTACGCCCGTAAACGGGGGTCACACCCTGGTCCCGGACCCGCCATCTCCCCGCTGGCCTGCATGTTTGCAAACCGTTAACCGGGCATATTCGGTCACCGGATGCCCGGCGTCTGGCCTGGTCACATCCCCGTACCCCTTGTAGAAATCTGATCAGGAGCTGCCCGAACGGGCAGCCGAAGGCAGTGCAGCATGGGGGATGGGGAGTCGTTGTGGATGCAGAGGAACGCCGGCGCACCATCCTCGAACTCGCCCGCCACACCGGCTCCGTGGTGGTGACGGAGCTCGCGGAGAAGCTCGGGGTATCGAAGGAGACCGTACGGCGTGACCTGCACGCGATGGAGAACCGGGGCCTGCTGCGACGCACGCACGGCGGCGCGTACCCCGTGGAGAGCGCGGGTTACGAGACCACGCTCGCCTTCCGCACCACCATGCACGTCGCCGAGAAGTCCCGGATCGCCGCAGCCGCCGGCGAACTCGTCGGCGACGCGGAGACCGTCTACATCGACGAAGGCTTCACCCCCCAGCTCATCGCCCAAGCGCTGCCCAGAGAACGGCCGTTGACCGTCATCACCTCCTCGCTCGCCACCGCGAGCGGGCTGGCGGTCAGCGACCGGATCACCGTGCTCCTGGTCGGCGGTCGGGTCCGCGGCGGCACGCTGGCCTCGGTCGGCCACTGGGCGACCCACATGCTCCAGGGCTTCGTCATCGACCTGGCGTTCATCGGCGCCAACGGAATTTCCAGGCAGTACGGCCTGACCACCCCCGACCCGGCCGTCAGCGAGGTCAAGGCTCAGGTGATGCGGGTCGCCAGGCGCCGCATCTTCGCCGGCGTGCACACCAAGTTCGGCGCCGTGAGCTTCTGCCGGTTCGCCGAGGCCCACGAGTTCGAAGTCATCATCACCGACACCGGGCTGCCACTGGCCGAGGCCCACCGCTACGCCCTGCTCGGCCCGCAGGTGCTGCGCGTGTGACCGGCGCACCGCCGCGGCCGGGCCGAGCGGCGGCAGCAGCCCCGCCGGCCGGCGCCCACCCCCCTACGACGCTCCGCCGTCCCCCGAAAGACAGCGCCGTGCCCGTCGCGGTCAGCGGCGCCGACAGGAACGCCTCACGACCCACTCACCACGCATGAGCGCGACCAGCCGCGGCGCAGAGGCACGACGCACCCAACAGCCCCCCACTTCAGCCGCCACGCCTCCCGCCGCGCCCCACCGGTCACGGTGGCACCGCCGTGCGGTGACCGCGCATGCCCGTATCCACTGCCGCCCGTACGGTCACCTGCCGCTGGGGCGGGTGGCGGGCCAGGCGGCCGGCGCGCTGACCACGACTCGACAGACCGATCGATGGGGAGAACCCATGTCCATCCAGAGCCGGCGCGGCGTCCGCGCGCTGGTCGCCGCCGCCTCGGCGGGGGTGCTCATCGCGGCGTGCGTCGGATGCGAGGGATACGTCGGCGCAGGCGGCTCCTCGCTCTTCGGCGGCGATGCCATCAATGTGTTGATGGTCAACAACCCGCAGATGACGGAGTTACAGAAGCTGACCAAACGGCACTTCACCCGATCTACGGGCATCAAGGTCAATTTCACCGTCCTGCCGGAAAACGATGTCCGAGACAAGATCAGCCAGGACTTCTCCAACCAGGCGGGACAGTACGACGTCGCCACCATCAGCAACTTCGAAGTGCCCTTCTTCTCCCGTCACGGCTGGTTACGCGACCTGGGCCCCTACCTCGCCGATGACCCCGCCTTCGACCAGCAGGACGTACTAGCCCCGGTGCGGCAGTCACTGACCGCCGCCGACGGCAAGGTCTATGCCGAACCCTTCTACGGCGAGTCCTCCTTCCTGATGTACCGCAAGGACGTCTTCGCCGAGCGCGGTCTCACCATGCCGACCAACCCGACCTGGCAGCAGGTGGCCGAACTCGCCGCCGACCTCGACGGCGCCCGCCCCGGCATGAAGGGCATCTGCCTGCGCGGCATGCCAGGCTGGGGCGAGTTGACCGCGCCGCTGACCACCGTGGTGAACACCTTCGGCGGCACCTGGTTCGACCAGGGCTGGCAGGCCCGGCTGACCGCGCCGGAGTTCGTCAACGCCACCGAGTTCTACGTCGACCTGGTGCGCAAGCACGGCGAGAGCGGCGCCGCACAGTCCGGCTACGCGGAGTGCCTGCTCAACATGGTGTTGGGCAAGACCGCCATGTGGTACGACGCCACCGCGGCGGCCGGCAGCCTGGAGGGCCCCGAATCCCGGGTCAAGGGAAAGATCGGCTACGTCAAGGCTCCGGTGAACAAGACGACCGACTCCGGCTGGCTCTACACCTGGGCCTGGGGCATGCAGAAGGCGTCCAAGAAGTCCGACGACGCCTGGCGCTTCATCTCCTGGGCCTCCAGCAAGGAGTACGAGGAGTTGGTGGGCCGGGAGAGCGGCTGGGCCAACGTGCCGGCGGGGAAGCGGGCCTCCACCTACGCCCGCCCCGAATACCGGGCCGCCGCCCGGGCGTTCGCCGACATCACGCACCGCTCCATCGCCGCCACCAAGCCGCGCGACCCCGGTGTGCAACCGCGGCCCGCGGCCGGCATCCAGTTCGTCGGCATCCCCGAGTTCACCGACCTCGGGACCAAGGTCTCCCAGGAGATCAGCTCCGCCATCGCCGGGCGCCAGTCCGTACGCACGGCCCTGCGCGCCTCCCAGCGGCTGGCCGAGCAGGTCGGTGAGGAGTACCAGGACCGATGAGCGCATCCACCGCCGGACAGCCCACTGCCGAGCCGTCCGCCGCCGGCACCTTGACGCCGACCCCCACCCCGGCCACCCGCCCGCACCAGCCACCCGGCCGACTCAAGGCATGGGCCACCCGCGCCCCCCTCCTCCCCGCCCTGGTCTTCCTCATCGCGGTCACCCAACTCCCCTTCGTCGCCACCCTGGTGATCTCGCTCTTCGACTGGAACTCCCTGGAGCCCGACGAGCGCCGCTTCACCGGACTGAGCAACTACCGGCACGCCGCCGAGGACGCGGCGCTCCGTGAGTCGGTCCTCACCACCGCCCTGCTGACGGCCACCGTCGTCCTGGTCACCGTCGTCCTCGGGCTGCTGCTCGCCCTGCTGCTCGACCGCAAGTTCCGGGGCCGCGGCATCGTCCGCACCCTGCTGATCGCCCCCTTCCTGATCGTCCCGGTCGCCGCCGCCCTGCTGTGGAAGCACGTCCTGTACAACCCCAACTACGGCCTGCTGAACGGTGCGTTGACGTGGGTGTACGCGCGTTTCGGCGACGACAGCCCGCCCCAGCCCGACTGGGTGTCCGAGATGCCGCTACTGGCCGTCGAGGCGTCCCTGGTGTGGCAGTGGACCCCGTTCATGATGCTGATCCTGCTGGCCGGGTTGCAGAGCCGGCCGACGGACATGATCGAGGCCGCCCGGATCGACGGCGCGGGCAACTGGCAGATCTTCCGCTACCTCACCCTGCCGCACCTGCGCCGCTACCTCGAACTCGGTGTGCTGCTGGGCTCGGTGTACATCGTGCAGAACTTCGACGCCGTGTTCACCATCACCTCGGGCGGCCTGGACACGGCCAACCTGCCGTACACCATCTACCAGACCTTCTACCAGGCCCATGAGTACGGCCAGGCGTCCGCCGCCGGCGTGCTCGTCGTCATCGGCTCGATCATCATCGCCACCTTCGCGCTCCGGGTGGTCTCGTCCCTGTTCACCGAGGAGGCGTCCCGCTCATGACCGCCACCGCCGACGCCCCCGCGGCACCGCCACCCACCCGGCCCGCACCGAGGCGCCGCACACCGGCCGGGCCGCGGCGCACAGCACGCCGCCGCGGCGCGGCCCTCGGCCTGCTCGCCTGGCTGGCCGGCCTCGTCTTCTTCCTGCCGGTGGCCTGGATGGCGCTGACGTCCCTGCACTCGGAGAAGGACGCGGCCACCAACCCACCCGCCCTGGGCGCCTCGCTGACCTGGGACGGCTACCGCACCTTCTTCGGGGCCGACGACGGCGCCAGCCCCTGGCCCTCGCTCATCAACTCGCTGACCGCCAGCGTCGTCTCCACCCTGCTGGTCCTGGTGCTCGCGCTGCCCGCCGCGTACGCCCTGTCCCTGCGCCCGGTGCGCAAGTGGACCGACGTGCTGTTCTTCTTCCTCTCCACCAAGATGCTGCCGGTGGTCGCCGGTCTGCTGCCCATCTACCTGTTCGCCAAGAACGTCGGGATGCTGGACAACATCTGGCTGCTGGTCATCCTCTACACCTCGATGAACCTGCCGATCGCGGTGTGGATGATGCAGTCCTTCCTGGCCGACGTCCCGGTGGCGATCATCGAGGCCGCCCAGATCGACGGCGCCCCGCTGCGCACCATCCTGGCCCGGGTGGTCGCCCCCGTCGCCGGGCCCGGCATCGCCGCCACCTCGCTGATCTGCTTCATCTTCAGTTGGAACGAGATGCTCTTCGCCCGCGTACTGACCGGCGTCCGCGCGCAGACCGCGCCGGTCTTCCTCACCAGCTTCATCACCAGCCAGGGCCAGTTCCTGGCCAAGGTCTGCGCAGCGTCCGTCGTCATCTCCCTCCCGGTGCTCGCCGCCGGGTTCGCCGCCCAGGACAAGCTCGTCCAGGGCCTGTCGCTAGGAGCAGTGAAATAATGAGGACCGCACTCATCGAGGCCGTCGGCAAGGTCACCGTGGCGACCGTCCCCGACCCTACGCCGGGGCCGCGCGAGGTCGTCGTGGATGTCGCAGCCTGTGGTCTGTGCGGCACGGACCTGCACATCCTGGAGGGTGAGTTCGCGCCCACCCTGCCGATCGTGCCGGGCCATGAGTTCGCCGGCGAGGTGGTCGGGCTCGGCAGCGAGGTCACCGAACTCGCGCTCGGCGACCGGGTGGCCGTCGACCCGTCCCTGCACTGTCACGAGTGCCGCTACTGCCGGATCGGCCGCGGCAACCTGTGTGACAACTGGAACGCGATCGGCGTCTCTGTGGCAGGAGGCGCCGCCGAATACGCCCTGGCCCCGGTCGGCAACTGCGTCAAACTCCCCGACCACGTGGGCCTCCAGGACGCCGCCCTCATCGAGCCGCTGTCCTGCGCCGTACGCGGCTACGACGTGTTGAAGAGCAACCTGGGCGCCGAGGTCCTCATCTACGGCAGCGGCACCATGGGCCTGATGATGCTGGAGTTGGCCAAGAGGACCGGGGCCGTCAGCGTCGACGTGCTCGACCTCAACCCGGACCGGCTCGCCACCGCCCGCGCGCTGGGCTGCTCGCGCTCGGCGGCTGCGGCCGATGAGTTGGAGCAGCCGCGCGGCTGGGACGTGGTCATCGACGCCACCGGACACGCGGGAGCCATCCAGGACGGCCTTCAGCGGGTCGCCAAGGCAGGGACGTTCCTCCAGTTCGGCGTGGCCGACTACGCGACCAGGGCGACGATCGAGCCGTACCGCATCTACAACCAGGAGCTCACCATCACCGGCTCGATGGCCGTCCTGCACAGCTACGAGCGGGCCGCCGCCCTCTTCGCGTCCGGCGTGCTCGACCCGTCCGTCTTCATCAGCGACCGGCTGCCGCTGGAGCAGTACCCGCAGGCCCTGGAGCAGTTCCGGGCCGGCATCGGGCGCAAGATCGTGGTGGTGCCGTAGCCGGTTCCGGTCGCGGTGGGCCGGGTGGCACGCGGTGCGTGGGTACGCGCCGCGGGCGCCCGGCCCACCACTCGGTGACCCGTGCGCAGGCCCGTGGCCTCATGCGTGCTTGCGGGTGCGCGCGGGTCGCTCGGCGGATTTGGCGGACTTGGCCGACGCCGACTTGCCCGTCCGCCCCGACCCCGCAGCACTGGTCTTCTTCGCGGCGGACTTGGCCGTCTTGGCCGTACGCCCCGAGCCGCCGCCCTTGGCGCCGGTGGTCTTCTTGGCCGCGGCGCTCTTCTTCGCCCGCGCACCCGTGGCCTTCTTGGTGCCGCTCCGGCCGCCCTCGCCGCCGCGCGCGTCGATGGACGCCTGGAGCGCGGACATCAGGTCCACGACGTTGTCCGGCGGCGGCTCCGCGCCCTCGGGCGACGGCGGCGCCTTGCCTTCGAGCCGGGCGGTGACCAGTTCGTCGAGCGCCGCCTGGTAGTCGTCGTGCAGCGAGTCCAGGTCGAAGTCCTCCGAGAGGGTGTCCATCAGGGAGGTGGCCATCTTCAGCTCCTGCGGTCTGACCGTCACGTTGTCGGCGGGGGCGAGCCCGCCCGCGGCGCGGATCTCATCGGGCCAGTGCATCGTGTGCAACACCAGCACGTCCTCGTGCACGCGCAGGACGGCCAGCGACTCCCGGGTGCGCAGCGCCACCTTGGAGACCGCGACCCGCCCGCTGTCCGCCAGCGCCTCGCGCAGCAGGACGTACGGCTTGGCGGCGGCGGGCGAGTCGGCGCCCACGTAGTAGGCGCGGGAGAGCCGCAGCGGATCGATCTCGGCCGCGTCGATGAACGCGATGACGTCGATGAGCTGCTTGCTCGGCAGCGGCAACTCGGTCAGGTCGTCATCGGTCAGCACCGCCGTACGGCCGTCGACGTCCTCGTAACCCTTGGCGATGTCGGCGTACTCGATCTGCTGGCCGCACTGCTCGCACATCCGCTTCATCCGGATGCGCCCGCCGTCGGCGGTGTGCACCTGGTGCAGCCTGACGCCGTGCTCCTCGGTCGCCGGATACAGCCTCACCTGGATCGATACCAGGCCGAAGCCGATGGCTCCCTTCCACATCGAGCGCATGGTGTGGGCCCTTTCGACGAGGCGTGCGGCGAGCTGTTCGGTCGGGGGTACGAGGAGGGGCGCGTCCTAGGTCCGTGACGGCCGGGCGGCGGCGCGGGCGGGGGGTTTGCGGGTACGCGTCCAGGCGGTGAGCTGGCGTGCGGTCCAGGTGTTGATGACCCGCTCGACGGGCACCTCGCACTCGGCGGCCCGGGCGCAGCCGTAGGACAGCCAGTCCAACTGGCCGGGCGCGTGCGCATCGCTGTCGATGGCGAAGTACACCCCGGCCGCCACCGCCTTGCGCAGCAGCGGACGGGGCGGGTCGAGCCGGTCGGGACGGCAGTTGATCTCCACCGCGGTGCCCGCCTCGGCACACGCGGCGAACACCGCATCGGCGTCGAAGGCGGAGGGCGGCCGGCCCCGCCCCGTCACCAGCCGCCCGGTGCAGTGCCCGAGCACGTCGACCAGCGGATCGCGCACCGCGGCCAGCAGCCGCCTGGTCATCGCCGCGCTGTCCATGCGCAGCTTGGAGTGGACGGAGGCCACCACCACGTCGAGTTCGTCGAGCAGGGCCCGCTCCTGGTCCAGCGACCCGTCGTCCAGGATGTCGCACTCGATGCCGGTGAGCAGCCGGAACGGCGCCAGCTCGGGTTCGAGCGAGGCCACCACCGCGAGCTGTTCGCGCAGCCGCTCGGCGCTCAGCCCGCTGGCGATCGTCAGCCGCGGCGAGTGGTCGGTGAGCACCGCCCAGGCGTGGCCGAGATCGGCCGCGGTACGCGCCATGAGGGCGATCGGGCTACCGCCGTCCGACCAGTCCGAATGGAGGTGGCAGTCGCCCCGCAGCGCGGCCCGTACCGCATCGCCCCCGGTGGCCAGCGGCCGGTCCGCGTCCTTCTCCAGCCGCTCCAGGTACTCCGGCACGCCGCCGGCCAGGGCCTGCCGGACGACGGCCACGGTCTTGGGCCCGAGCCCCTTGACCGCCCGCAGGGTGCCCGCCTCCGCCCGGCGCGCCACCTCAGGGGTGCCGAGCTCGGTCAGGGCCGCGGCAGCCGTGCGGAAGGCCCGTACCCGGTAGGTCTCGGCGTCCGCGCGCTCCAACAGGAACGCGATGCGCTCCAACGCCTGCACCGGCTCCACGGCCCGACCTCCTTCCGCCTCCTGGTGCTCCCTCGTACTCCTCGCCGCTCCGTCGCGTGCGGGCCTCATGCCCGTACGGGTATCCGCCCGGCCGGCGCCCTTGCGCGCGTCCGGGCGGCTGCCGGTCCGTCCCCGCAGGGCCTGGGCCAGGCGTCGGCCCGGCCGCCCGGTCGGGGGGGGGGGGGGGGGGCCCCCCCGGGGGCCCCCCCCCCGGGCGATTCTCGCATTCGGCCCGCGCCGCCCGGCCGACTGTGCCAGTCTGGCCACTCCCCCACCTAAGACGTAAT
>NZ_JBEHZD010000690.1:0-3535 GCF_040240285.1 Streptomyces sp. HSW2009
CCCCCCCCGGCCCCACCACCCCCACCCCCCGCCCCGGCCCGGTCTGCGACGGCGGCGGGGCCCCCCCCCGCGCCGGCGCGGGCGGCGGTGCGGTGCGGCTCGTGGGGCTCGATCTCGCGCGCGGGCTGGCCGTCTTCGGCATGTACGCGGCGCACCTGGGGCCCGAGCCCGAGCTCGGTGAACCCAGCGGCTTCCTCCTTGAGTTGGCGCACGGCAGGTCATCGGCGCTGTTCGCGGTGCTCGCCGGGGTGACGCTGGTCTTCCTCGCGGGTCGGCAGCCGCCGCCCAGCGCCCGCGACGGGCGGCGGGCCGCGCTGCGGATCGCCCTCCGCGCCCTGGTGCTGCTCGCCTTCGGCAGCGTACTGACGGCCAGTGGCACCAAGGTCGAGGTGATCCTCGCCTACTACGGCCTGTACTTCCTGCTCGCCCTGCCGTTCGTACGGCTGACCAGCCGGGCGCTGGCCGCACTCGCGGTCGGCTGGGCGCTGGTGGGGCCGCAGTTGTGGTACGTGGGGCAACAGGTGTTCTGGGACAGTGCGCTGGAGCGGGGCATCGCCGCCCATGACCCGCTCGCGCACTACGCCGAGGGCGAGGGCCTGACCCGGCTCCTGGTCACCGGCAACTATCCGGCGCTGGCCTGGCTGCCGTTCGTGCTCGCCGGCATGGCCGTCGGCCGGCTCGACCTGCGCGCCCCGCGGGTACGGGCCCGGCTCGCGGTGCTGGGGCCGGCGCTCGCCGCGTTCGGCTACGGCGTCTCCTGGCTGGCGCTCCAGGTCCCGGCGGTCGGGGGCCGGGCCGGGATGCCGCACGGCTGGTGGGCCGATACCGACGAGTGGCCCGATGACCTCAACCCGGGCCTGCTCTTCCTGGCCGCCCCGCACAGCGAGACCACGCTCTCCGTCGTCGCCAACACCGGCGTCGCGCTCACCGTGATCGCCGCGGCCCTGACCGCCATGGACCTGCTGCCGCGGCTGCGCCGGGTCGCCGTGCCGGTCATCGCGGTCGGCAGCATGTCGCTCAGCAGCTACGTCTTCCACATCGTGGGCATCCGCCTGCTGCACGTCGACATCGAGGGCGACGACCTCTCCATCGGCCTGCTGCTCGGCTTCATCGCCAGCGTGAGCCTCGCCGCGTACGGCTGGTCGCGGTTCTTCCGCCGCGGTCCGCTGGAGTTCGTCCTGCACCGCCTCTCCCTGCTGGGCCGCCGGCCGCGCTGACCGGCGGCGGGCCACCGGCGCGGGCGGGCACGGGGCGGCTGCGGGACAGCCGACCGCGTGGGCGAGTGCGTACGAACCGGTCCGTACCAGCGCGGTTCGCACGGGCGCCGGGCACAGTGGTCCGGTCCGCATAGGCGCGGCTGATGACGATCTGGGATTACCCTCGGACCGTTCGTTCCCACAGAGTTTCCCGCAGAGTTTCCGTCACGGTTTCCCGCACCGGAACTGACCAGCCGCGCGCCGGGCGCTGACCGGCGAGGTAGGCCACCGGCCGCGTTCGCACGGGAGGTTCACCTTGGAACTGGAAGTCCGGCACCTGCGCGCCATCGCCGCCATCAGCGACACCGGCAGCCTCACGCTGGCCGCGCGCCAACTCGGGATGTCCCAGCCGGCGTTGTCGAAGCTGCTCCAGCGCATCGAGCGCTGTGTGGGCGACACGCTGTTCGTCCGTACCCGCAGCGGTTCGGTGCCCACCCCGCTCGGTGCGGACGTGCTGGCCGAGGCGCACAGCGTGCTGCGCGGCATGAGCGGCATCCGGGAGCGGGCACAGGCGTGGGGGGCCAGGGGCGGGCCGCGCGACCCGCTGACCCTCGGCGGCCACTGCGGCTATCCGCAGGTGGCGCTCGCCCGGCGGCTGCGCGGCCTGCCCTGGTGCCCCGAGGTGGCGCTGCGCGAGGACCTGGACCCGCAGGCCGCGGTAGACGGGCTCGCGGTGGGCGCCTGTGACCTGGCGCTGGTCTATCTGCCGCCGCAGGCCAGGCTCACGGTGCCGGACGCGGTCGGCGGGGTGGTGGTGCACGCCGACGAGCCGGTGTTCATCGCCCTGGCCCATGACCATCCGCTGGCCCGCGGCGGCGCCCCGGTGCCGCTGGAGCGGCTCGCCGACTTCCCGTGGGTCGACGAGCCGCCCGGCTACACGCTGTGGACGAGCTATCTGCGCCGCGCCTGTCACGAGGCGGCGGTCTCGCTCGACCAGCGGCACAGCACGGTCAGCCTGTTCACCGTGTTGGAGCTGGTCGCCGACGAGCAGGCCATCGCGCCGGCGTTCTCCACCAGCAGCGACCATCCGGGACACATCGTCATCCGGCCGCTCGCCGACCAGCCGCTCCGTCTCGAACTGCACCTGTTCTACCGCCGGCACAGCCTCCCGCACCGGCACCTGGAAGAGGTCCTGCACCACCTCGCCGGCGCCTACCGGGACCGGCTCGGGTGCAGCGGCGCGTACGACGACTGGTGGCTCGGCCGGCGGGAGCCGGTGCTGGAGTGATCAAGCGGGAGCCGGCGCCGGGGGGAACGGGCGGGAGTCGGCGCCGGGGGCGATCAGCGGTGGAGGGTCAGGCCGGTGCCGGTGGCCAGGGTGACCCGGTAGGTCTGGAGGATCTCGTTGACCGGCTGGAACCAGGTCCTGCCGCCCCGCGTGCAGTCGCCCGAACCGCCCGAGGTCACGCCCTGCGCCTGCTGCCCCGCGATGGCCGAGCCGCCCGAGTCGCCGGGCTCGGCACACACATTGGTCTCCAACAACTCCGTGACCTGGCCTTGGTCGCCGTAGTCGACGGAGGAGTCCCAGGAGATGACGGTGCCGCAGTGCCATCCGGTGGTGCCGCC
Organism: Streptomyces sp. HSW2009; assembly: GCF_040240285.1. Lineage (NCBI taxonomy): Bacteria > Bacillati > Actinomycetota > Actinomycetes > Kitasatosporales > Streptomycetaceae > Streptomyces > Streptomyces sp. HSW2009. Next base: position 2,823 of record NZ_JBEHZD010000690.1, read on the forward strand.
CGAGCGGCACAGGGACGCACCGACCGGCGCCTCCTGGGAACCGGCCACGGTCACCCGCTCGTTGTTGCGGTAGCGGTTGACCGCCGGTACGAGGGCGTTGCCCGCGGCCACCCGTATGTGCGCCATGTCGTCGCCGGGGAAGCTGGAGCCGGTGAACTGGCCGCTGGGCTGGGTGGTGCGCTCGCCGACCTCGCCGCAGTGGCCGGCGCTGACGAACCCGTCGTTGACGGTGAACCCGACCGAGCAGCCGTACTGGGAGGTCCAGTAGCGGTTGCCGCCGACCACGTCGAGCAGCGGGCGCGGCGCCTGCTGCGCCCGCTCGTACCGCACGAGTTCGGCGCGTACGCCCGCCGCGCGGACGAACGCCCGGGCCGCTGCCGTGTCCGCCGTGCGGTGCCGGACCACGACGGTGTTGCCGACCGGGTCGGTGCGCCATCCGGCGACGGTGCCAGGCGCCAGGTCGCCGGCCGCGTCCAGGGCGCGGACGGCCGCCTTGAGCACGTCCTCGGAGTGCGCGACCGGCCGCGGCTCGGCGCCCGCCGCGCGGACCGCCGCCGCGTCGGCCGGATCGGTGACGGCCGCCACCAGCCGGGGGGGGGGGGGGGGGGGGCGGGGGGGGGGGGTTTAACAAAAGACGCGGGCGCCGCCGCAGACTGTGTAGTTGTTGGTGGTGGGGGGGGGGGTAAAAAAAAAAGAGAGGGGGGGGGGGGGGG
>NZ_JBEHZD010000691.1:0-3533 GCF_040240285.1 Streptomyces sp. HSW2009
CGGCCGTCGGTCGGTGCGGCGCCCGGGCCGCGGGCCGCAGGTCACAGGGTGCGGACCGCGGGCGCCCGGCGCCGGGGTCGTGCGGGTTACGGCAGGCCGTGGACGTGCCCGCCGACCTGGGAGGCGAACGCGTTGCCGTTGCTGGCGTCCCAGTTGGTCGACCAGGTCATCGCGCCGCGCACGCCCGGGTAGGTCTTCTCCGGCTTGAACGTGCCGCAGCCGGTGCCCTTGGTGAGGCAGTCGAGCGCGGCGTTGACCACGCCGGGCGCCGCGTACCCGCCGCCGGCCGCCCGCGGCGACGCCGGCACGCCGAGGCCGATCTGCGACGGGTCGAGCCCGTTCTCCAACTGGATGCAGGCGAGCGCGGTGAGGAAGTCGACCGTGCCCTGCGCATAGACCTTGCCGTCACAGCCGAGCATCGCACCGCTGTTGTAGTACTGCGTGTTGACGACGGTCAGGAAGTCCTTGATCGCCAGCGCCGTCTTGAAGTACTCGCTGCCCGGCGACTGCATGTCGAGCGTCTGCGGCGCCATCGTCACCACCAGGCCGCTGTGCTGGGCGTGGATCGCCTTCAGCGCCTTGGTCATGTACGTGGAGCTGAGCCCGTTCTCCAGGTCCACGTCGACGCCGTCGAAGCCGTACTCGTCCATCAGTGAGGAGATGGAGGCGGCGAACGCGTTGGCCGACGCGTCGTCGCGGACCGACACCGCGCCCTTCTCGCCGCCGACCGAGATGATCACCGACTTGCCGGCCGCCTGCTTGGCCTTGACGTCGGCCTTGAACTGGGCCTCGGTGTAGTTCAGCGCCGGATCGAGCGTGAAGTCCACCTGGCCGGGCTTGCCGGTGGCGTCCGCGAAGGCGACCGCGATGATGTCGTACTCGGCGGGGACGTCGCTGAGCTTCTGCACGGTGGCGCCGTTGTTGAAGTTCTGCCAGTAGCCGGTGATGGCGTGCTTGGGTACGGCGGCGTGGGGGGCCGCGGTGCCGGTGCTGCCACTGGTCTGTGCGGGGGTCGCGGGAGCCTTCGGCGTCGCTGCGGACGCCTGCGCCGGGCCGGCGAGCGAGGCCGCGAGGAGCGTGGCCGCGGCCAGCGTGCCGTACAGACCGCCGCGGGAACTGATCGAAGACGTACGGGAATTGCCTGATCGTGCGCGTACCACGACTGCCTCCGTGGGGAGAGGAGATGGGGGGAAGTGGCTGTGCCTGCGCGTTCAGGGGCCCCTGAGCTTCCGGTACAAGGTGGTCCAGACCTTTGGGGATGTCAACCCCCGGGTGCGCCCCCTTGTGCGATCGGGTGGCCGGGCGGTCTCCTGATCCGCACACCCGGGGCGAGTGCGGAGGCGACGCATGACGCACACCAGTCACAGCGGCGAGCAGCAGGGCGGCGGCACGGGGCGCGCTGTAGGCGCGGGGGCCGGGGCCGGTGCGGCGCCGGGCGCGGAACCGGCCCGGGCGCCGGCGCAGGACGCGGCGCCGACCGGCGGGCCACCGGGCTCGCGCTGGCGGGCGGTCGGGCCCGGGATCGTGGTCGCCGCGACCGGCGTCGGCGCCGGCGATCTGGTGGCGACGCTGATCGCGGGCAGCAAGTTCGGCTACACCCTGCTGTGGGCGGCGGTCATCGGCTGTCTGGTGAAGATCTCGCTGGCGGAGGCCGTCGGCCGCTGGCACCTGGCCACCGGGCAGACCCTCTTCCACGGCTGGCGCACCCTCGGCCCGTGGACCAGTTGGTACTTCATCGGCTACGTGGTGATCTGGGGCTTCGTCTACGGGGCGACCGCCATGTCCTCCTCCGCGCTGCCGCTGGTGGCGCTCTTCCCCGACTTCATCGGCCTGAAGACGTGGGGGGTGATCACCGGCCTGGTGGGGCTGGCGTTCGTGTGGTGGGGGCGGTACGCGGTCTTCGAGAAGGCCATGACCGTCCTGGTCGGCGTGATGTTCGTGGTGGTGGTGTACGTCGCGGTGCGGGTCGGGCCGGACGCCGGGGACTCCTTCGCGGGGCTCGCGCCCACCCTGCCGGACGGCTCGCTGCTGTACACGCTCGGCCTCATCGGCGGCGTCGGCGGCACCATCACCATGGCCGCGTACGGCTACTGGGTGAACGCCAAGGGCTGGACGGACGCCCGCTGGATGCGCACGATGCGGCTCGACAACCGGGTCGCCTACCTCACCACCGGCATCTTCGTGGTGGCCATGCTGATCGTCGGCGCCGAACTGCTGCACTCCGCCGACATCGCCCTGACCAAGGGCGACAAGGGGCTGCTCGACCTCGGCGACGTACTCGAAGACCGGTACGGCACCGCCACCGCCAAGCTCTTCCTGGTCGGCTTCTTCGCCACCTCCTTCTCCTCGCTGATCGGGGTGTGGCACGGGGTGAGCGTGATGGTGGCGGACTTCGTGGCCAACCACCGGGACGCCGGCACGGTCCGTGCGGCGGGCGGCCGGCCGGCGGGCGACGCCCCGGCCGCCCCCGCGCCGGCCGTCGTGACCGGCTCCGCTCCGGATGCGGCCCCCGCCACCCCCACCGACGAGCGGACCATCGGCCGGCACGAGCGCTCGTTGCCCTTCCGGCTCTACCTGCTCTGGCTGACCTTCCCGCCGATCAGCCTGCTCTTCCTGGACCAGCCGTTCGGGCTGGTCATCGTGTACGGGGTGCTCGGCGCGTTCTTCATGCCCTTCCTCGCCCTGACCCTGCTGTGGCTGCTCAACACCTCCCGTACGCCGCAGCAGTGGCGCAACGGCCCGCTCAGCAACGGCATGCTCGCCGTCTCCGGGCTGCTCTTCCTGGTCCTGTGCGTGCAGCAGGTGCGCGAACTGCCCTGGTAGCGGGGCCGGCTCGGCCCCCGGCCCCCGGCGGGCGTGCGGGCGGAAACGAGAACCGGCCGCGTCACCCCGCAGCGGAGGGCAGCGGGGTGACACGGCCGATCGGCGGACGCCCCCCCGGGCGGGGCGGGGGGGGGGGGGGGCCGGGGGGGGCCCCGGGGGGGGGGGGGCGCCCCCCCCGGTCGGGCCGCCCCGCCCTCGACCCCGGCTGGCGCTTTCCCGCCACCCGGAGCCACCCGCGCCCCGCACCGCCGGTTACGCCGCGTGAGGGACGGGGCGACCGGGGGTGTTGGTCGGGGAGCGGGTTGGGGCCGGGGTGATGGGGCCCGGGGGCGTACGGGGCGGGTCGGTCCGGCGGCGGGGTGGCACGGGGCACCTCGGCCCACTGCCAGGGCGGTACGGGGCGCCTCAGCCAGGCGGCAGGGCGGTGCGGGTGGTGCCTCGGCCTGGCGGCAGGGCGGTGCGGGCGCAGTGGGCGCTGTGTGCGCTGCCTCAGCCCAAGGCCAGGACGATCAGTGCGGCGGTCGTCGCGGTCTCCGCCAGGGCGCCGAAGACGTCGCCGGTCACCCCGCCGAAGCGGCGCCGGCAGTGGCGCAGCAGCGCCTCGGCCGCGGCCAGGGCGACCAGGGTGGCCACCGCGCAGCGCCAGTCTCTTATACCCAACTCCGCGCCCACGCGACGGACGCCGATGGCGGGTGGCGGGGTGGGGGGGT
>NZ_JBEHZD010000692.1:0-3519 GCF_040240285.1 Streptomyces sp. HSW2009
CCCCCCCCCCCCCGGCGCGGCGGCGCCCGCGCGGCCCGCGCCGCCCCGCCCCCCGCCCGCCCGGCCCCGCCCCCCCCCCCCCCCGCCCCCCCCGCGGCGGGCCCCGGGGGGGGGCCCGGGGCCCCCCCCCCGGGGCCGCGGCCAGGACGTCGCTGGTCACGAGGGCTCCCCGGGGCCCGCCGCGACGGCGGTCCCGGCGAAGGCCCCGGTGGCGGCGGCCCCGGCAGCGGCCACGGTCCCGACGGAGGTCACACGCACCCGGATCACCGGACCGCGACCTGCGACACGTCGAGCACGCCGGTCCAGTCGCTGATCACGATGTTCTTGACGTCCTTGCCGAACAGCCGCTTGTAGACCGGGTGGAACAGCGGCACCGACAGCGCCTGCTCGCCGATCTTCTTGTCGAGCGCGCCCCACCGCTTCGCCGCGGCCTTCAGGTCGGTCAGCTTGTTGATCGCGTCGATCTCGGCGTTGACCGCCTTGTCGTTGAGTTGCGCGTGGTTGTAGTTGGAGCCGTCCTTGACGATCTGTCGACCGTCGAAGATCGGCGCCAGGAACGGCCCGCCGGCGGGCCAGTCGGCGCCCCACTGGGAGAGGTAGAAGCCCGGCGCGCCCTGCACGCTGTGGATCTTCTCGCTGTAGTCGTTGTCCTCCAGGCCCTGGAGCTTGAGCGTGATGCCGGCCTTCTTCAGCCCCTCCTGCACGGCCGTGGCGACCTCGGGGCTGGTGGCGAAGTCCTTGGCGGTGGAGTGGGTGAGGGTGACCGTCAGGCCGTCCTCGTGGCCCGCCTCCTTGAGCAGCTTCTTGGCCTGCTCCGGGTCGCCCGTCTTGCCGGCCGGGAAGTGGTCGTAGGGCGCGTACCCGAAGTAGTCGCGCTCGGGCAGGAAGGTGGTGGCCGGCTCGGCGAGCGAGGAGCCGCCGGCCGCGTTGACGACGCTGGTGCGGTTGATCGCGTAGCTGATGGCCTGCCGCACCTTCGGGTTGTCGAACGGCTTGACCTTCGGGTTGAAGGCCAGGTAGTTCGTGTAGCCGAAGTGGCCGGTGCCGACCCGGTCGGCGAGCTTCTTGTCCCCGCTGACCTGGGCGAGCTCGGCCGGCCCCAGATTGGTGTCGGTGGTCACGGCCGCGGCGTCGGGCCCCGAGCCGGTGGACAACCGCTGGTTGATGACGGCCGAGTCGAGCCCGGACTTCACCTCCACCTTGTCCGGGTAGGCGTGCCGCTCCGCGTCGGTCTTCTCCGACCAGTGCGGGTTGCGCTCGAAGACCATGTGCTCGCCGTCGCCGCTGTTCTTGACGACCTTGTACGGACCGGAGGAGATCGGGTGCTTCTCGTACGCGGTCCCGGTGTCCTTGGCCTTCGGCACCGGCGCGAACTGCGTCTGGGTGGCCACGAACGGGAAGTCGCCCTCGGGCTTGCGCAGATGGAAGACGATGGTCTTCTCGTCGGGCGTCTCGATCGAGTCGAGGCCCTTCTTGTCCTTGTACGGGCCCTGGTAGGTGTCGCCGCCGATCAGCCAGTCACGCAGGTACGGGGCGCCGCCGGACAGTTCGGCCGCGAACGAGCGCTCGATGCCGTACTTGATGTCCGCCGTGGTGATCTTGGAGCCGTCCTCGTACGTGAGGTCGTCCTTGAGCGTGTACGTCCACACGGTGGCGTTCTTGCTGGGCTTGCCGAGGTCGGTGGCGAGGTCGGGCACCACCTTGGCGCCGGCCGGGCCGTCCTCGCGGTTGCGGGTGGTCAGGGTGCGGAAGACCAGCCCGGGGATGTTGCCGCCGCCCGAGGTGTACAGCCGGGCCGGGTCGAAGTCCGACTGGGGCTGCCGGTTGAGGATGGTGAGCGTGCCGCCCTTGCTCGGCTCGCCACCGTCCTTGCCGCCCTTGGCGCCGCTGCTGTTGTCACTGTCCTCGGGCCCGCAGGCGGCCACGCCGCCCAGCAGTACGACGCTGACGGCCGCCGCGGCCACGCGGCGGGATATGAGGGGCAGTTGACGCATGACGAGAAACGCCTTTCTCAGCAGGAGACATCCGGGCTTGCCGGGTCACGGCACGCCGCGACCGGGCGGGCCGAACCATCCGAGGCGGATGCGAAGGAGGTGAAGTGAGGTGCGGCACGGCGCTGGGGCCGTGGGCTGCGCGGCCGACCGCGCGGGGAGAAACCGTTCCTGGGCCCTGAGGGGCGGGGAGCGGCGAAGGGGGACGCTAGCGACAGTGAACGTCGGCGACCGCGTGCCCGGCCACGCCGATGAGCGCCAGCTCGAAGCTGACGGTCTCCGGGGCAGGGTGGCGTGACATGCCGAGAAGACTGAACGATTTTTCGCCACCTGGCAAAGATGTCTCGAATATAGAGACGATTTATCTCGCCAGTCGAGCAGGCAGTTGTCACGGCCAACGCCAGCCGGCGGACTGCGCAACTCCGCGTTGCGGGCGACGAAACCCCAGGTGATCACCGCCTGGGCGGCGTACGCGCGCCGCCACTACCCCGCCTTCCCCCGCGGCCCCGACCGACCGCGGCACGACCGCGCCGGCCGCCGCACGACGCCGGCCGTCGATCTTCCACCGGCACCGGCACCGGCCGCCCACCGGTCGTACGGGCCCGCCTGGCGGGGCCCTTCGCGCACCGCGTCCGGGCGGCGCCGACGGACCGACCGCCGGCGCCCCGGCACTAGCGCTGCTTGCCGCCCTTTGCTTCCGGGAACGGCCAGGCATTGGCCCGACAGGTGGCCTTGCCGGTCTTGAGCACCTTGGTCTGCTGCATCATCACCGGGGCCAGCGCGCCGTCACTGCCGCACTGCTCGTGGCCGCGGCCGAGCCGGTGCCCCACCTCGTGGTTGATGAGCATCTGCCGGTAGATCACCGTCTGGTCGTCGCGGAAGGTCTCCGCGCCCTGCGCCCACCGATAGGCGTTGATCATGATGCGTTCGGTGGCCGCCGAGTCGCAGGAGACGTTGTCCTGCGTGGTGTCGAGACCGGACTTGGCGCACCACACGCCCGTGGTGCCGGGACTGGCCAGGCTGATGACGAACTGGGCGTCGCCGGATGAGACCCGCTCGAAGGTGCGCCGGCCGCCGTTGCCCCAACTCCGGTTGTCGTTCAGGGTCTCCTGCACGGCCCGGACGAACAGCTCCGTCTCCAGCGGCAGCCCCTGCTCCACGTCCACCCGGTAGCGCACCACCTCACCGCGGCCCGGCGCCTTGTCCCGCCCGGGCACGGTGGTGAACTTGCCCGTCCCCTTCAGCCCGGGGCTGAGCGGGAACTTCGTCGCCAACTTCTTCTCGTACGAGGGCGGGGGCGGCGGCGCGGGCGGCGGGAGCCGGCCCTCGCGCTTGGCACTCGGCGCCTTGGCCTGTTCGGGGGCGCCGCCACCGGCACTGGCGTCGCCGTCGGAACCGTCGGCCACCTGGCCGGCGACCACCACGGCGAGCACCGTGGTGACCGCGGCTGCCGCGATCCCGGCGAACGTCCGCCCCTTGCCACCCGACCCGGCGCGCCCGCCCCGGGGGCCGCGGTCGCCGACGACTC
>NZ_JBEHZD010000693.1:0-3512 GCF_040240285.1 Streptomyces sp. HSW2009
CGGGGGGGCCGCCCCGCCCGCCCGGCGGCCCCCGGGGGGGGCGGCGGGGGCGGCGGGGCGGGGGGGCCGGGCCCCCCCCCCCGGGGCCCCTTCCCACGTCCGGGGTCGACCCTCCGGCGCTGGCACCGACCGCGCACGCCACCGCAGGGTCACCCACCGCGCACACCGGCCGCGGGGGCCCCCGCCGCACACGGTCACCCACACGCACGCCGGCCGCGGGCGCCGGTCCCAGTCGTCACCGGCCGCGCACACAGCCCCCCGGGCGCCCGGGAGCGTACGCGGCCGGCTCTGGACCCTGGCCTCCGTTACGGGCCCGGGTCAGCGTCCACGCAGCGCGCGGTAGCGCCGTACCAGGGCGGTGGTCGACGCGTCGAGCCCCGGCACCTGCTCATCGGCGCGCAACGCCGGCTCCACCCGCTTGGCCAGCACCTTGCCGAGTTCGACGCCCCACTGGTCGAAGGAGTCGATGTTCCAGATCGCGCCCTGGACGAACACCTTGTGCTCGTAGAGCGCGACCAACTGGCCGAGCACCGACGGGGTGAGCTGGGTGGCCAGGATGGTGCTGGTGGGCCGGTTGCCGCGGAAGGTCTTGTGCGGCACGAGTTCCTCGGCCACGCCCTCCGCCCTGACCTCGTCCGCCGTCTTGCCGAACGCCAGCGCCTGGCCCTGGGCGAACAGATTGGCCATCAACAGGTCGTGCTGCTCGGCCAGTCGGGGCGGGAGGTCGTCCACCGGCCGGGCGAAGCCGATCAGGTCGGCGGGGATCAGCTTGGTGCCCTGGTGCAGCAACTGGTAGTAGGCGTGCTGACCGTTGGTGCCGGGCGTGCCCCACACCACCGGCCCGGTCTGCCAGGTCACCGGACGGCCCTGCCGGTCGACGGACTTGCCGTTGGACTCCATGTCGAGCTGCTGGAGGTAGGCGGTGAACGAGGCGAGGTAGTGGCTGTACGGCAGCACCGCATGTGACTGGGCGTCGTGGAAGCCGCCGTACCAGACGCCGAGCAGACCGAGCAGCAGTGGCACGTTCTCCTCGACCGGCGCGGTCAGGAAGTGTTCGTCGACCAGGTGGAAGCCCGCGAGCATTTCCCGGAACCGGTCGTGCCCAATGGCGATCATGAGCGAGAGCCCAATCGCCGAGTCATACGAGTAACGTCCGCCGACCCAGTCCCAGAACTCGAACATATTGGCCGGATCAATGCCGAATTCGGCGACCTTCTCCGCGTTGGTGGACAGCGCGACGAAGTGTTTGGCCACCGCGTCCTGACCGGCGTCCAACGCGTTCAGGAGCCAGTTGCGCGCGGAGGTCGCATTGGTGATCGTCTCGATCGTGGTGAAGGTCTTGGACGCCACGATGAACAGCGTCTCGGCCGCATCGAGATCGCGCACGGCCTCATGGAGATCGGCGCCGTCCACATTGGATACGAACCGGAAATCCAGGTGCCGTGCGCTGTAGGCGCGCAACGCCTCATAAGCCATGGCGGGCCCCAGATCGGAACCGCCGATACCGATATTGACGACCGTCTTGATGCGCTTGCCGGTATGCCCGGTCCAGTCGCCCGAGCGCACCCGGTCGGCGAAGGTGGCCATTTTGGTGAGCACGGCGTGCACCGCCGGCACCACGTTCTCCCCGTCGGCCTCCACGACCTGGGCGAGCGGGGCGCGCAGCGCGGTGTGCAGGACGGAACGCCGCTCGGTGATATTGATCTTGTCGCCGTGGAACATCTCGTCGCGCAGTTCGGTGACCCCGCTGGCCGTGGCCAGCGCCCGGAGCAGCCGAAGCGTCTCGTCGGTCACCAGATGCTTGGAGTAGTCCACATGGAGATCGCCGACCTGTGCGGTGTAGCGCTCACCGCGCGCGGGATCGGCGGCGAAAAGCTCGCGTAGGTTGACCTCCCCTTGCTGTTCCCGGTGTTTTCCCAGCGCGACCCACTCCGGCATCTGATCGAGCCGGGTTCGGCCTTCAGCGTTCATCTCGGACATCAGCCCTATTCGTCTCGTCATTCGCGCCAGCACCGCCCAACTTAGTTGATCAGGGCGGTCCATATGTCGCCATCGTGGGGCGGACACAGAAAGGCCCGGCAGCTCCTCCCGTGGGGAGGGTGCTGCCGGGCCCCGGTCCGCTGCCGAGGGGGCGGGCGCCGTGGGAACCACGTGCTCGCTGCCCGAGTGCTGCCGGTGGGTGCGGTCCTGCCGCCGCGTCAGATCTCGCCGCGGAGCTTGGCCAACGCCTCCGCGAGGATCGCCTCGCCGTCCGCGTCGCTACGCCGCTCCCGCACGTAGGCGAGGTGGGTCTTGTACGGCTCGGTGCGCGGCGGGTCCGGCGGGTTCTCCCGGTCCTTTCCGGCGGGGAAGCCGCAGCGCGGACAGTCCCAGGTCTCGGGGATCTGCGCATCGCTGGCGAAGCTTGGCTGTGTCTCGTGCCCGTTCGAGCACCAGAAGGAGATGCGCAGCCGGGGCGCTGATTCGCCCCGTTCGGCCTCTCCCATCGGCCCCGCTCCGACCCGACTTCCTCGGATCGCGTTGCCACTTGCCACGGTTGTAACTCCCTGCGTGATGGTGCCGCGAAGCATCCGATAGGCGGCTCCGCTGCCGGGCGCCCCAGTCTATGTAAGGCCCAACGCGCGTCCAGCGACAGGAGTTACACCCGCCCCCGAGGACGCAAGCCCAATAATAGGCCGCGCTGACGACGGTCCGTCAGTTAATCCAGCTTCATCAGCAGACCGAGTGCGACGATGCAGGCGAACCACAGCAGGCCGACCACCACGGTGATCCGGTCAAGGTTACGCTCGGCGACTGACGAGCCGCCGACAGAGGACTGCATTCCGCCACCGAACATGTCGGACAGGCCGCCACCCTTTCCCTTGTGCATGAGCACGAGCATCATCAACAGCGCGCTGAAGATGATGAGGGCGATTGAGAACCCAGTTTCCACGGCTGGACCAACTCTCTCGGACGCGATAATTCTGAAAACGATCTGATGAAACGGATGGAACCCTGAACGCTGTCGGGGGGGGGGGGGGCGGGGGGGGCGCGGGGCGCCCGCCCCCCCGCCGCGCCCCACGCCAGGTACGCGGCGCTCGACCACGCCGCCGAGCGGTACGGCGCCAGCGCGGTCCTGCTCGGCCACACCCGCGACGACCAGGCCGAGACGGTCCTGCTCGGACTGGCCCGCGGCTCCGGCACCCGCTCGCTGTCCGGCATGGCCGTCGTCTCCGGCGAGGGCGGGCGCTACCGCCGCCCCTTCCTCCACCTCGACCGACAGACCGCGCGCCGCGCCTGCCTGGCCCAGTCGCTGCCGGTCTGGGACGACCCGCACAACGTCGACCCGGCGTTCACCCGCTCCCGGGTGCGCCACGAGGCGCTGCCCGTCCTGGAGAAGGCGCTCGGCAAGGGCGTCGTCGAGGCCCTGGCCCGTACGGCGCAACTCTCCCGCGACGACGCGGACGCACTGGACGCCTGGGCCGCCGAGGCCGAGGCCGCCGCCCGCGCCTTCCGCTTCAAGTCGGCGATCA
>NZ_JBEHZD010000694.1:0-3510 GCF_040240285.1 Streptomyces sp. HSW2009
GCCCAGGCCCCAGGCGGCGGCCCCGGCCGGGCTCGCCAGATCCTCTCCCGTCACCGTGGTGGGGCCGCGGGGGGCCCCCCACCGCCGGGCCGGGGCCAGCGCCGGGGCCACGGCCGGGTGCGCGGCCCGCAGTCGCCGCAGCGCGCGGGCCACCTTGGCCGGCCCGTACATCGGCGGTACGGGACCCGGCAGCGCGTCGACGGGCACCCGGTGCAGCCGGGCGAGCAACTCGCCGAGCGCCTCCCACGGCACGGCGTCCCGCTCATCGGGCGCCACCGGCGCCCCGTACGGCCACAGGCTCACCAGCCGACCGCCGGGCAGCGGGGCGAGCAGGGCGGGGGTGGTCACCGCGCCCGCGGGCGGGTCGGGGGCGGTGGCTCGTTCGGGGTGGGGCGCGGGGTGGCCGGGCGCGGCGATCGGGAGGGGCGCGAGCAGGGACGTACGGAGCGACGGGTGGGCCGCGATCCGCAGCCGGGTCAACAGGGCGGCGGGGTCGGCATCGGCCGGGTGTGCCTTGGCCACGCGGGGGCCGAGCCGTACGACCGTGGCGTCGAACCGGTCCGCGAGGACCACCGGCGCGGCGCCGGTGTGGGGCTCCGCTGCCCCGGGGAGCCCGCGTAGGAAGGCTGTGACCTGCGCGGTCTCGCTGGTTGGGGGCGTTTCGGGGGCCGGGGTGGTGTGGGGCGCCGGGGTTGCCTGGGAAGCCTTGGATGCTCCGGAAGCCGGGGGTGCTCCGGTCGGATCGGGCGAGCGGGGCGGGGTGAGGGGCCGGGTCCGCTCCGTCGGGGCCGGGGCCGGGGTCGGTTCCGTTGCGGCGGGCCGCGCGGGGTCAACGGGGTTGGCCGATGAGGTGGTTGAGGTGTTCACGGCCCCCCTTGGTGGCGCTGCTCCGGGCTCGGTGGCACGGCCCGGATGGAATCCCGTACGGGATGGCGGGCCGGTGCCGCATCCGTGCTGGGATCGTACGCGCCGTGGCTGGCGGGCTGGCGGGCTGGCGGGCTGGCGGGCTGGCGGGCTGGTGGGCTGGCGGCCATGCGTACCGCCGCTCCCACCCGTGAGTGTGGCCCGCGCTCACGGTCGCGGAGGGCATCGGCGGCCGGCCGTGAGAGGGCGCGGGGGCCTGATCCGGCGAGGCGAGCCATGCGCGGAGGGATCGTCCTGCGGGCGGACGGGCCGCGGCGCGAGCAGGTCGGGGGGTGGACGATCGCCGGGCCGGCAGATCGTGCGGCAGGCGGATCGCGCAGGACGTCGATCGTGGTGCAGGCGGATCGCGCGGCCAGCAGGGGCGTGGCGCAGGGCCGGGCAGCCTGGACCCGAGCGGGCCCCCGGGGCGGTGGGGAACGCACAAGGGTCCTGGTTACCTCCCCAGGTAACCAGGACCCTTTGACCCGGTGCCGGTCGTGAGGGCGAGTTGATCGCCTTCACTCCCGAGCTGTCCGGGCTTCGTGCCGTCCGCCGCACCCCCGTCCCCACGGGGTTATGGCCGGAAGTCCCCGGCCCGGGCCGCTCTCCCGGGCCTGGGGCGACTAGCGCCCCAGTATTCCGGCCACGGACGACGCTTGTGTGACGACGGCTTCCCAACCGCCGAACACGACTGCGAGGAGGGCGGCGACCGGCAGCACCATGGCTGCTGCCACCAGTGGGTGGCGGCGGGTCCCGGGACGTCCGGTGCCGAGCGCAGTGGAGACACGCTGCCGCTGTGCTTCGAAGTCCGTGCGGCCTGCGGTGATCGCCATCGTCCCCTCCTCTGTGATGATGGGGCGGCGGGCGTTGACCTCGGGGGACGAGTGCTACGCCCGCCGCTTGACCTCAACATTAGGTCCGCGGGCGGGTACCCGGCGTCATGCCCTCGTATCGCTTTCCTGGCCTCCCGGAGGATGACGGAGGGGGTGGAGCAGTACTCCCCTGGTTGCAGACCTCGCGTCCGGTACCCGGGTCTTCCCTGAGAAGTGGCCCCACCATGGGGGACGAGGGGCCTGGTGGACCCCGGTGACCTGCGGTGCCGCGGCCGGAGCGCGAGCCGTCCGTCGACCGCGCGGCATCCCGGTGATGTATCCGCCGGATGTACGCGGCGGTACCGGGCAGCACGGGGGCGGCGCACGCGCGGCGGGGTGGGAGCCGTGCCGATGGGGTCCGCGGCGGGTGACTTCCCTCACGTGTGGGGGACCGTGCCGACGTGGTGGGGTGTGCCGGCGGCCGAGCCCACCCGCGGTGACCGCGCAGCCGTACGCCCCGTCCCCCGTGCCGGGTGGGATCTCCGTGCGACCTCCGCTCATGCACCCAAGGTCCCTACGGCGGCGGCCGTTTGGGGAGACCGGGATGGCCGGGGACGTTCGGGGTCGTGGCGCCGGTTCGACGGGCCGGCGCTCCGGGGCCTGCTGACAATCCGTCTCCCGACGCATGCACGGCCTCTGCGCACACCGCCCCGTCAATCCGTAAGCTGTGGCACGTCAGACGGGCAGCAGCGTGGGGCCTCCCCACCGGAGGTAGGGGACGGACATGGCGATGATGCGGCTCCGACGCGAGGACCCGCGTGTCGTCGGCTCGTTCCGGCTCCACCGTCGGCTCGGTGCCGGCGGGATGGGCGTCGTCTATCTGGGCTCGGACCGGCGTGGCCAGCGGGTGGCGCTGAAGGTGATCCGGCCCGACCTGGCCGAGGACCAGGAGTTCAGGTCGCGCTTCGCGCGCGAGGTGTCGGCCGCCCGGCGCATCCGTGGCGGCTGTACGGCCCGGCTGGTGGCCGCGGACCTGGAGACCGCGCGGCCGTGGTTCGCGACCCAGTACGTGCCCGGGCCCTCGCTGCACGACAAGGGCGGCGACGAGGGCCCGTTGCCCGCCGCGCAGGTGGCCTCGCTCGGCGCCGCGCTCGCCGAGGGGCTGCTCGCGGTGCACGCCGCGGGCGTCGTCCACCGCGACCTCAAGCCGTCGAACATCCTGCTGTCGCCCAAGGGCCCGCGCATCATCGACTTCGGCATCGCCTGGGCGACGGGGGCCAGCACGCTCACCCATGTGGGTACGGCGGTCGGCTCGCCCGGCTTCCTCGCGCCCGAGCAGGTGCGGGGCGCGGCCGTGACGCCGGCGACGGACGTGTTCGCGCTCGGCGCCACCCTCGCCTACGCCTCGATGGCGGACTCCCCCTTCGGGCAGGGGAGTTCGGAGGTCATGCTGTACCGGGTGGTGCACGAGGAGCCGCAGTTGGCCGGGGTGCCCGATGCGCTCGCCCCGCTGCTGCACTCCTGTTTGGCGAAGGACCCCGAGGACCGGCCCAGCACCCTGCAACTGTCACTGCGGCTCAAGGAGATCGCCGCGCGCGAGGCGCACGGGCTGGCGGCCGGCCGGCGCCTCGGCCCCCAGGAGCCGCTGCGGCAGCGCGGCGAGCGGCCGAGCGGGCAACTGGCCGAGGAGTACGCGCAGCAGCACACGGAGCAGCGGTCGAACGAGGCTCCCCCGCCGCGCGGGGCCGGCCGGGGCCCGGCGGGGGCTCTCGTCAGCGGCGCCAGGGCCGCACGG
>NZ_JBEHZD010000695.1:0-3500 GCF_040240285.1 Streptomyces sp. HSW2009
GGGGGGGGCCCCCGCCCGCCCGGCCCCCCCCCCCCCCGCGGGGGGCCCCCCGGGGGGGGGGGGGGGGGGGGGGGGCCTGGCCCGGAACGCGCCGGGCTGCGCTCATCGACGACCGGCCGCACCGGCCGAAGGTTCGGCCGACACGGGCGCGGCGCTGCCACCGTGCCGACGCCGCGCGGGCGCCGTGCGGAACGGTGCGCGTCGATCAGACCGCGTCGCGTCGATCAGGTCGACCGCGTCGATCAGACCGCGTCGATCAGACGTTGACGCCGAAGTCCTGCGCGATGCCCGTCAGGCCCGAGGCGTACCCCTGGCCGACGGCGCGGAACTTCCACTCGGCACCGTTGCGGTACAGCTCGCCGAAGACCATGGCGGTCTCGGTGGCGGCGTCCTCGCTCAGGTCGTAGCGCGCGATCTCGGCGCCGCCGGCCTGGTTGAGGATGCGGATGTACGCGTTGCGGACCTGGCCGAAGTTCTGGCTGCGGGTCTCGGCGTCGTAGATCGAGACCGGGAAGACGATCTTCTCGACGTCGGCCGGCAGACCCGCCAGGTTGACGTTGATCTGCTCGTCGTCGCCCTCGCCCTGGCCGGTGAGGTTGTCACCGGTGTGCACGATCGACTGGTCCGGCGTCGCCTTGTTGTTGAAGAAGACGAAGTGCTGGTCCGAGTAGACCTTGCCGCTCGGGTTCACGGCGATGGCGCTGGCGTCCAGGTCGAAGTCCTGGCCGGTGGTGGTGCGGACGTCCCAGCCGAGGCCGACCGTAACGGCGGTCAGGCCCGGTGCCTCCTTGGTGAGCGAGACGTTGCCGCCCTTGGACAGGCTTACAGCCATGGGGTGTCCCTTTCCTGTACTGGTCGATGGTCGGGCTTCATGACGACCACGAAGCTACCGTCACCCCTCACAACGCCCCGAGGGGACCACTGGGTTCCAGCCCCCTTTACTTTCTTTGCCAAACCCTGGCAGTACGGACGATGTCATTCCGCTTCTTTCGGGCACCTCGCGCCCGCGCGGAGCGGCCGGGGCCGCCCACCGGCCCGGGGGCGGCCCGGGGGGGTGGGGGGGGCGCGCCGCGGGCGGGGGCGGGCGCGAGGGGCGGGAAATGTGGGTGACGGGGGCGCGTCAAAGGGGGGATCATGGGGGCATGTCCGGGCCCTATGTCATCCGCGGCTCGGTCTCCCTGCCGGAGGCCGAGTTGATGTGGCGTTTCTCCCGGTCGTCGGGGCCCGGCGGGCAGCATGTGAACACCAGCGACAGCCAGGTGGAGTTGCGTTTCGACCTGGCTGCGACCGAGTCCCTGCCGCCGGTGTGGAAGGAACGCGCGCTCAAGCGGCTGGCCGACCGGCTGGTCAACGGCGTGGTGGCGGTCCGCGCGTCGGAACACCGCTCCCAGTGGCGCAACCGGGAGACCGCGGCCGTCCGCCTGGCCGCCCTGCTGGCCGAGGCCACCGCCCCGCCGCCCAAGCCCCGCCGCCCCACCCGCATCCCGCGCGGCATCAACGAACGCCGCCTGCGCGAGAAGAAGCAGCGCGGCGACACCAAGCGGGGCCGCTCGGGCCGCGATTGGCACTGAGGGCACACCCCGGCCCGGCGGCCGTGGGGCCCGCCCCGGGCCGGGCACCTCGCGCGGGTACGCGCGAGCGCGACCCGGTGGAACCTGATGTGCGTCGACCCGGCTCCGTGGTTCGTCGGGTGTGCCGGGCTTTCTCGCGCGCGCCGACCCGGCTCCGTGGTCGACGGTCGCCGGTCGCTGGGTTCCGCATGTGTCGCCGATCGCCGGGCGGCCGTCGCCGCCCGCATGGCCGATAGCTGACCGCCGTGGCCCGCAGGGGCGGAGCAACTGTCCACCTCCCATGCGCTCCCGCCGGTGACGCTACGTGCTGCCGCCGGGCGGGGGCGGCGGCGCGCAGCGCGGCGGAGTCGGCGGTTCCGGAGGCGTTCGCGGAAGGCCCGCCGACCAGAGAACCCGCCGCCACCCGGCTTTACGGGAAAACGAACTGCCCGCTTGGGCAGCATTTAGCAATAGCGCAGATGGCCGAACTGGTAATAGGCCGCAGGGCCTCGTACACGGCTATTCGCGCGCCATTCCGCGGCCCGCGGCTTCTCGCATGCGAACAGCCGTGCGTACGCCGGGTGTCGTCCCACTCCACCCCTTACCGGTGGCCCGCAGTGCATAACGCGCGCCCCCGGGCCGTAGGGGGCGTGCGCTCGTTATGAGGCGCCCCTTTCAGCCTCGGTCTGCTGGGGCGGGTCCGTCGCCGTACGACCCGGCAACGGACCCGTGATCCGCACCCGCCTGCCCGGCACCGACGTCCCCACCCACCCCCTCGGCCGCGGCCCGACTTCCCGTCGCGGCCCGGCCCCTCGCCGCAGGCGACTTCCCCACCACGGGCGCCGCCCCTGCCACGGGCGCCGCCTCCGCCCCGGCTGCTCCGCCTGCTCCTACGGCCCCGGCTGCCCCGGTCCGTTCCCCGCCCGCGCCTGCCCGCGCGCCGCCGACACCCGCCCGCGCGCCCGGACCGTGTGAGCTCGTACCACCCACGCCCGTACCGCCCGCGCCCGTACCACCCACGCCCGCACGGCGTGAGCTTGTACCGCCCGAGCCCGTACCGACCGTGCTTGTACGGCGTGAGCCCGCGCCACCCGCACCCGCCCCGGCGGCAGCCCGGCCACTCGCCCCGGGTTCGGCCCCGGGCCTCGCCCCGGCGGCGGTCGAACCCACCGCACCGGCGGTCGCCTCCGTCGCCGCGGCAGCCGCCCCGGCAGCCGTCCGGGCGACTGACCCGGGCCGCGGTCTCGCCCCGCGTTCCGTCGTGGCCGCGGTCGCCGCGCCGGTGCCCCGTCGCGCCCCGGTGCCCGGGGCCTGGCCCTGGGACGCCGCCGGGCCGGGCCCTGCCGTGCGCTGCCTGCTGCTGGTGCGGGCGCCCGCCGCGGCGCGACCGCCGGCGGTCGGTGGGCGGCCGGTGGCCTGGCGGGCCGCCTCCGCCCGTGCGTGCAGGTGCTCGGCCTTGGTCAGCAGCTTGGCGCGGCCCCAGGCGTCCGGCGCCCCGTCCGCGGCCAGGGCCCGTAACAGCACCAGCGGAATGATCTTGGCCCCGGTGCGGTACTCGCCCCAACTCGTCTTGCCCGCCGGATAGCGGTCGGCCAGCTCCCGCACCGTACGCCCGTGCGTGAGCGTGCAGACGAACGCGGCCAGCTCATTGGCCTGCGCGGTGCGACCCCGCGGCGCGCCCTGTCGACGTCCTGGTCTCCCCATCGTTGCCCCCCGATCCACTGTGGGCAATCCATTGTCAACGACCCAACGGCGTTTAGAAACTCATTAGTTGACGGTCAATCAGCTCATCCTGTCCCGTCGGCCCCTGGCGTCGCTCGGGCCACCCGCGCGGGCCCGCCCCGGCCACCGCACGGCCCGCCCGGTGCGCCGGCGCACCCCTCGGCACCCGGCGGGCCGAACATCCGCGCTGCGCTGCGCACCGGCCGCCGCGCCCCGTCGCCGGCAGGG
>NZ_JBEHZD010000696.1:0-3481 GCF_040240285.1 Streptomyces sp. HSW2009
GGGCCGGGCCGCGGGGTGTCGGCCCACTGCGCCGGCCGGATCACCAGCCCGCGACACCAGCCCGGGGCACCAGCCCGAGGCACCGGCCCGGGTCAGTCCGTGGCGCGGGCCCCGGGCGCCGCCGTGGGTGGCCGTTCCATCGCACTGTCCAGCCGGGCGATGACGGTCGGCACGTCGGCGGTCTCGGTACTCCGGATCAGTTGTAGGGCCGGCCGGACGAGACCGCCCGGGCGCGCGATCAGCCGCGCGAGCACGGCGGCCCTGACGTCGAGCCGCTCGATGGTGGCCGCGCGCTCCTCCTCGTCCTGCCCGGCGAGCAGGACGGCGTTGTGCCACGCTTCCTCGCGGGACTGTCGAATGCTGAAGTCGAGGATCTGCTCGTCGGTACGGGCCCCGATCTGGTCCAGCAGCGACAGCAGGGGTGACAGTTCGCCGACGGCGTCCTCCACCACCAGCACCACCCGCGCGAGGATGTCGTTGATCAGCAGGAAGTCGTGCCGCAACTCCTGGATGGCCGCGCCCGGGCTGGTCCGCGCGGCGGCGATGGCCAGGTCGAGATTGATGTGCGCGGTCACCCCGAGCACCACGTGCTGGACGATGACCGTATCGGCGTCGTCCAGCAGCCCGAACGCCTCCCGCCAGCACCGCGGCCCGCTCCGGTCCCGCCGCCAGGCGTCGTACGCGTCGAAGTAGCGGTTCCCGAAGAGCGTGTCGAAACAGTCCATCCGGGCGCCGTCGTCGAACAGCCCGGCCCGGATGCCCGCGCGGACCTCCACGGTCACCTGTCGGTAGAGCGCCGCGAAGTACCCGGCCCGATCACCGGCACGGGTGGCCTCCCCCACGATCCCGGCAAGCCCGTCCACGACATCGTCGATGTTCTCTGCCGCCATGGCCAATTCCCCTCTCGCCTCACCGCGTTCGACCCGCACGCCGATTACCGTCCGTCATGCCGAACGCAGCCCCGTCTTACCACCGCACCCCCGGGAGGGGTCCCCACCGTGCGGGACCGGGCTGCGGGACCACCGTGCGGGGCCACGGTGAGTGACGATGCGGCGCGGGCCGAGGGGTGGGTGGGGTACGGACGGCGTGGGTGGGGTGTGAACGGCGTGGGTGGGTGATCCGCCGGGGCGCGCCCCGTCCCGCGGCCGACCGGCGCTAGCATGGCGCCCCGCACCGGGCGGCCCTGCCCGGGCGGAACGGACGGCAAGCTTGCTCGCCGGCCCGGGTGCACGGGTTCCGGTACGCGCCGTCCCGTGCTCCTCCCCGCCCTGGCGGGGTTGTTCCCACCCTCTACGGGGCGCCGCTGTTCGTCGCGTTGTCGACCCCGCACCGGCGGGGTTGCCCCGGGCGTCGGTTTCGGCAAGGTGTACGGCGGTGGGTGGGCCCCGCCCGGCGGGGCTGACCACCACCGCGCCACACCCGCAGCCGGCGCCACCGCACCCAGGACGCGTACGACGTCCGCCGCGTATTACGCCTCCCCCACCAGCCCCTCGGCCCGCTGCCACGTGCGCGTGAGGGGGTGTGAGATCGCCCGCCACCAGGGGCGGTCCGGCACCTCTCCGGCCGGCTCGAACCGCTGTCCGGGCACCGGGAAAGCGACGGCCTGGCCCGCCTCGGCGGCGACGTCCCGGGTCCACTCAGCCGGCTCGGCCCACGGGTGCGGGGCCAGGTTGAACGTGCCCCAGTGGATGGGGAGCAGCACGCCGCCCGTGCCGCCCTGGAGGTCCAGGTGGGCGCGCAGCCCTTCGGCGGGCGTCATATGAATGGCAGGCCAGAATTCGCTGTAAGCACCGAGTTGGATCATCGTGGCGTCGAACGGCCCGTACTGCCGGCCGATGGTCTCGAACTCCGCCCAGTACCCCGTGTCGCCGCTGTGGAACACCCGGTGCTGGGGGCCCGCCACCACCCAGGAGGCCCACAGGGTGTGTTGCCCGCCGCGGAGCCCACGGCCGCAGAAGTGCTGGGCCGGGGTCGCGGTCAGGGTGAGGTCGGCGATCTTCGTCGACTCGTGCCAGTCGAGCTCGACGATCCGGGACTCGGCCACCCCCCAGTGCTCCAGGTCGGCGCCGACGCCCAGCGGGACGACGAAGGTCGTGCCGGTGCGGGCCAGGGCGCGGATCGTGGGCATGTCCAGGTGGTCGTAGTGGTCGTGCGAGATGACCACGGCGTCCAGGTCGGGCAGCTCGGCCAGCGGTAGCGGCACCGGGTGGACCCGCCGCGGGCCGACGAAGGTGAAGGGCGAACAGCGCTGCCCCCAGACCGGGTCGAACAGCACCCGCCGGCCGTCGATCTCCACCAGCACACTGGAGTGCCCCATCCAGGTCAGCCGCAGCCCGGATACCGGCCCCTGCTCCCAGTCGGCCGCGCCCAGCCGGTGGACGGGCACGTGGCCGCGCGGGGCCCGGCGCGTTCGATCGGCCTTGCTGAGCTGGGTGCGCAGCAGCCGCCCCGCAGAGCCCGGGAGCATCGTGGGGGTGGGCAGGGGGTTGTTGAACTGCCCGGCCACGAACTGTGGCGAACGCTGCATCCGCGCCAACCGCTCCCCCGTCGGCGCGGCCCCGAAGGCGGCCGGGCGGAGGGCGGTGACGTACGAGCGTCGGGCTTGTGGGCCGGTCAATGCAACTCCTAGGGCAAGACGTCGGTGGCGGGCGCGGCGTCCCCCACCGCGGCGAGCACGCACACCCTGACGCACGCGCTCATCCACCCTCCCCCAACGGTCGGACGCGTGGCACTGTTCCGCGTCCTGAGCCTCAGCACGGAAGCCGGCATCCACATCACGGGAGCCGGCGTCCGTGGCACCCCGGCCGGCCCCAGCACGGCGTGGGGCGGGGTGAGGTGGAGATGCGTGGCGTGGGGCGGCAATGGCACGGGGGCTGCATGGGGCGGGGATGCACGGCGTGGGGCGGCATGGCTTGGGGTTGCATGGCTTGGGGTTGCATGGCACAGCGCGGCGGCGCAGCACGCGCGGCCTCGGCCCGGCCCCGCCCCACCTAGCCGGCCCAGCCCAGCACGACCGTGCCCCGGCGCACGGCCCGCGAGGGGGTTTCGGCCGGCCCCGCCCCGGTTCCCCGCGGCAGCCGGGCCCCGCGGAATATCCTCAGCCTCAGCCCCCCCCCCAGCCCTCCCTGGCCCATCGCCCCCGTCCGCCCCGTACGCCCGTCGCTCAGGTCTGGCGCTGCGGCTCGTACTCCTCGGCGGGGAGGCCGAAGGTCCAGGCGACGCCCTCGCGCGCGGTGGTCGTACGGGGCGGGACGCGGAGCCAGTAGGTGCGCGACGAACCGTCGGGCTCCGGGGTGGAGTTGACCACCTCCACCATCACCACCGCCTCGTCACCGGCCAGTTCGATGCGCCACAGCACCCCCGTCTCGGGCCCGGGGCCCCGGGCGGCGCCCGGCCCCCCCCCGGGCCCCGGGGGGGCGGCGGAAACCCCCCACAACCCGCGCCCCGGCCCCCGGCGGGGGGGTTTATAAAGAAGCCCGCC
>NZ_JBEHZD010000697.1:0-3456 GCF_040240285.1 Streptomyces sp. HSW2009
CCCGGCCGCAGGTCCGCCCGCCGCGGACCCGACCAGCCCCACCGCCGCCGCCACCGGGCAGCACCCCACGGGCCTCCCCCCCGGCCCACTCCCCACCGGAGTCGTCGCGGGCGTGGTCATCGACGTGCAGGACGGCGTGGTGACCGCGGTACGGATCGGCGTGGCCAGCCCGCCGCCCGGCGCCGTGGTGCTGCGCGGTCTGACCGTGCCCGGCCTGGCCAATGCGCACAGCCACGCCTTCCACCGTGCCCTGCGCGGCGCCGCCCAGGTCAGCCCGACCGCCGGGCCCGCGGAGGCGGCGGGGACCACGGGAGCCACGGGGGCCGTCGGCGCTACCGGGGTCACCGGCTCGGCCGGTGAACGCGCCCCGGACTCGTTCTGGACCTGGCGCGAGGTGATGTACACGGCGGCCGAACGGCTCACGCCGGACAGCTACCACGCCCTGGCCCGCGCCACCTACGCCGAGATGGCCCTGGCCGGCATCACCTGCGTCGGCGAGTTCCACTACCTCCACCACGGCCCCGGCGGCAGCCGCTACCAGGACCCGAACGCCATGGGCGAGGCCCTGCTCGCCGCCGCGGCCGACGCCGGCATCCGCATCACCCTCCTCGACACGGCCTACCTCTCCGCCGGCTTCGGCCAGCCCCCAACGCGCCCGCAACTCCGGTTCAGCGACGGCACCGCCGATGCGTGGGCGCAGCGGGCGAGCGCGCTCAAGGCCCCCGCTCACGCCCGCATCGGGGCCGCCGTCCACTCCGTACGGGCCGTACCCGCCGACCAACTCGGCACCGTCGCCCAGTGGGCCACCAGCCGCGACACCCCCCTCCACGTCCACCTCTCCGAACAGACCGCCGAGAACGACGCCTGTCGCGCCGCCCACGGCCGCACCCCCACTCAACTGCTCGCGGAACACGGCGTGCTCGGCCCGCGCACCGTCGCCGTCCACGCCACGCACCTCACCGAAGCGGACATCGCCCACCTGGGCGGCGCCCGTACCGGCGTCTGCATGTGCCCCACCACCGAACGCGACCTCGCCGACGGCATCGGCCCGGCAGCGGCGCTCCAGCGGGCCGGCTCACCGCTCTCGCTGGGCAGCGACAGCCACGCCGTCATCGACCTGCTCGAAGAGGCCCGCGCGATGGAGCTCGACGAGCGGCTGCGCACCCGGGCCCGCGGCCACTGGACGGCGGCCGAACTCCTGCGCGCGGCGACGGCGGACGGTCATGCGGCGCTCGGCTGGGAGCAGGCGGGGCGCATCGCGCCAGGGGCGCTCGCCGACTTCACCACGCTGGCGCTCGACTCGGTACGCACCGCGGGCCCGCCGCCGGCGCTCGGCGTGGAGACCGCCGTATTCGCAGCGTCCAACGCGGACGTCCGGCACACGGTCGTCGGCGGTCGCCACATCGTCCGGGACGGAGCGCACACCCTGCTGCCCGACGTGCCCACCGCACTGGCCCAGTCCATCGCAGCCGTGCTCGGCTGAAGGAGAACAACCCCGCGATGACCACCCCCAGCACCCCCAGCACGCCCCACACCCCCGGCACCCCCCACGCAGCAGCCGGCCCCGCGCCCGACAGCGGATCGGGTCCGGCCACGAGCACGGCCCAGGGCCACGGCGCCACGACGACCATCACGCACATCAGCACCCTGGTCACAGGCGATCCCTCCCTCGGCGAAGGCCCCCTCGGTCTGATCCAGGACGCGGCGCTCGTCATCGACGGCGACCGCATTGCCTGGGTCGGTGTCACCAGGAAAGCACCCGCCTCTGACAATCACCTCGACGCCGCAGGTCAGGCTGCCATTCCGGGGTTCGTCGACTCGCATTCGCACCTGGTCTTCGCCGGCGACCGCACCGCCGAGTTCAACGCCCGGATGTCGGGCAAGCCGTACACCGCCGGCGGCATCCGCACCACCGTCGCCGCCACCAGGGCCGCCACCGACGCGGAACTCGAAGCGAACCTGCTGCGCTACCTGCGGGAGGCGGCCCGGCAGGGCACCACCACCCTGGAGACCAAGTCCGGTTACGGCCTCACCCCGCACGACGAGGCCCGCGCGCTGCGCATCGCCGCGGCGCACACGAGCGAGACCACGTTCCTCGGCGCGCACATCGTCGCCCCCGAGTTCGCCGACGACCCGGCCGGCTACGTGGACCTGGTCACCGGCCCGATGCTCGACGCCTGCGCGCCGCACGCCCGTTGGGTCGACGTCTTCTGCGAGCAGGGCGCCTTCGACCGCGACCAGGCGCACGCCGTCCTCACCGCGGGCAAGGAGCGCGGCCTGATTCCGCGCATCCACGCCAACCAACTCACCTACGGGCCCGGCGTACAACTCGCCGTGGAACTCGGCGCCGCATCCGCCGACCACTGCACCCACCTCACGGACGCCGACGTGGACGCCCTGGCCAGCGGCGACACCGTGGCGACGCTGCTGCCGGGCGCCGAGTTCTCCACCCGCGCGAAGTGGCCGAACGCGCGCCGGCTGCTCGATGCGGGCGCCACCGTCGCGCTCTCCACCGACTGCAATCCGGGCTCCTCCTTCACCAGTTCCATGCCGTTCTGCATCGCCCTGGCCGTACGGGACATGGGCATGACCCCGGAGGAGGCCATCTGGGCGGCGACCGCCGGCGGTGCCCGGGCGCTGCGCCGGGACGACGTCGGTCACCTGCGTCCCGGAGCCCGCGCCGACCTGGCCCTCCTGGACGCCCCGTCACCGATCCACCTCGCCTACCGCCCCGGCGTCCCCCTGGTGACCTCCGTCTGGCGCGCGGGCCAGCGGATCTGAGCCGCGCCCACGGGGCCCCCTTCCCCTGGGTCTCACGTGGTGGGGGGGGCGGCCCCCCCCCGGGGCCCCCCCCCCTCACGCGTGGTGCAGGCCACGCGGCAGCCCCGTCGCCAAGATGATCTACCGATCGGTAGCATCGCGGGCATGGCAGACACCCAGCAGGCCGAAGAGAGCACGGAGCCGGCCGACACGCCGGTCCGCGACGCCCGCGTCGAGCGGCAGGCCGCCCGGCTGGCCCGACAGATCGAGGCGTTCGCCCGCAGCCACGGCGGCAGCGCCGAGGGCCAGCTCGCCCACATCACCCGCGGCTCGGTCCGGATCGCCCTGGTCGGCGCCAACGGCGAGTGGGGCAACCTGGTCGCCCCCTCGTACGAGAGCGCCCAGCGCGCCGTCGAACTGTCCGGTCTGACCGTGCACGAGGACTTCGCCGGGGACCTGGCGGCCAAGGTCCGCACGGGGCCGTACGAGTGGTCGCGCATGGCCGGTATCCAGCTTGGCGGGCCCCGCAACCCGTAGCCTTCCCGGCACCGACCCCGCCCGCGGGCCGCGGGGGGGGGCCCCCCGGGCCCCGGGGGGGGGGGCCCCCCCCCCGGCCCCCCCCGACCGGAGCTATCTCGTCATGCCGTACGAGGGCCGGCTCACCGGCGTCACCCTGCGGGTCCCCCAGGGGCCGCG
>NZ_JBEHZD010000698.1:0-3437 GCF_040240285.1 Streptomyces sp. HSW2009
CCGGGCGGTCGCCGCGGCCTGGGCCCTTGCCGTGGCGTGGGCCTTGGCCCTTGCCGCGGGGCGGGCCGGCGTGGTCGCCCCGGCCCGGGCCCTTGCCGCGGCCGGAGTTGGCGCCGTCGCCGTGGCCCGGGCGGTCGTGGTTGCCGAGGTCGAGACCGAGACCGAGGCCGTGGCCCGGGCGGTCGTTCAGGTCGAGGCCGTTGCCGCGCCCCGGACCCTTGCCGCGCCCCGGGCCGTTCCCGTGCCCGCGGCCGTGCCCCTTGCCCTTGCCCTCGTCGTGGTTTCGGCCGCCGGCGTCACCGGCGCCGTTGCCCCGACCGGGCCCGTGGCCGCGGCCCTTGCCCGGGCCGTCGGCCGGTCCGTGATCCCGCGCCGGGTGGCCGGGCCGCTGGTCCGCGCCGCCGAGCCCCGGACCGTGGAGGCCGCCGGCGCCGCTCCCCCGGCCCTTGCCCTTGCCGTTGTGCTTGGGGCTGCCCTTGCTCTTGGGGCCGGCGTTGTCCTTGCCCCCGGGGCTACTCTTGCCCCGATCGTGGTCGCCGGCTCCCCTGCCGCGGCCCCCGGCGTCGGCGGAATCGCCGTGCCCGCCGCGCGCCTCGTCCCGGCCTGCCTTGCCGCGGCCCACCGCGCTCGGGCCAGCCGCACCCTTCCCGGCCTGGTCACGGCCACGCCCCTGCGCACCGTGGCCGCTCGTACCGGAGCCGGGCTGCTGGTGGCCGGCGCGGGCCTTGCCCTCTGTGGGCCTGGTCGCGGTGCGGTCGCCCTTGGTCTTGGTGTGGCCACGGCCGTTCGGAGTCGCCGCGGCCTTGTCGTACGGGGCTGCGCTCCTGACGGGGGCGGCCTGCACGGGGGCGGCCTGCACGGGGCCGTGGCCGGTGCCCGGACCCTGCGCCGCCTTGCTCGCCTTGCTCGCCTTGCTCGCCTTGCTCGACGCGGTCCGCGAACTCCCGTACGCAGTAGGCGACTTGGCGACTGGCCGGCCGCGTGCCGAACCGTCATCCGCGACGCCAGCCGCCCCCGCGCCCCGCCCCGTCGTGCGCTGCTGTCGCGCCGGCGCGGCATGGGTCTTGCCCGTGGTGCGGGTGGCGGTCGGGGGGCCGGTCTGGCGCTGGCCCGGCGGGTCGCTCGGGGCCGAGCGCTTGCCCTGCGGCTCGGGGTGCGGGCTGGCGTGTGCCGGGGCCGCGAGGGCCGCCGCGAGTGCGAGGAATCCACCGACGACGCACAGCAGCAAGGCCGTACGTCGCGAGGCCGACGCACAGCGGCGCACGGCAACCCAGGCGGAGACACACGCCGTCACGGTGAGTTCCTCCCCCTTCGGCTCACAGAACTGGCGGTGCACGCATCGAACACGACTGTCCAGGGCCGTGCAACCCCCTTCACCCGGCGCGTTGTTGGCCGCACCGGCGCGTAAACAGGGCTCTCTCAACTGGCACCCGGTCACGGAACTCCCCTGCGTCACCCACAGGAGGCCCACAGCCTGCACCACCGCACGGCCGGCCGCGAGCCCCGCGGGCACATCCGTCGAACGCGGTACGCCGACCCGTGCCGCAGCCGCCACGCGCCGCGCCGCCCGGCCGCCGCGCCCCGCTTCCTCCCGCTTTCCGCAGGTGAACGGCGCCTTCCGGGGTGGTGGCCGGCGGTGCGGCGGTCGGCAGGCCGGGGTTGGCGATCTCGCCCGTACGCGCTGTCCGCCCGCCGCGTTCGCGCCACCGGCCGCCGGCGCCCGGGCGCACGCCCCGCCCGGCGCGCGACCCCGGGCGCCGGACGGTCACCCACCGTCGCACCACGAACCCCCATCCCTGGTCCGCCCCGGCCCGTCCCCCTCGCCCGTCCCGCGCCCCACCTCCCAGCCGCTCCCCAGCGCCGCACTCCCGAGCCGCGCCCGACCCCCCACCCGAAACCGCCCCCCGAAACACCCCCAGCGACGGCCGCGCCTCCACCGCCCCCTCCCCGAACCACCCGCGCCGGACCCCGCCCGTCCACGGCGCCCGCGTCCACCGGGCCGTCAGCCGGCCGCCGGGAGAACCGCCCCACGGGCACGAACCGCCCCACGCCTACGAGTCGATGCGTACGAGGCCACGCGTACGGGCCAACCCGGGAGGGTCACGCGCAAGGGCCTGTCCGGAACGAGCCGGCACGCGGCGCGGAGAGGAACCCGCCGCGTCGCCAGATAGGCGAACTTGCCTATCAAGTAAGGGAGTTGTGCCGGGGCGAAGACCGAAACACGGGACCGTGCCGGGGCGCCCGGCCGGCTGGTGGGATGGGTCCGGTGGGTCGTTCGGTGGAGTCCTCTCCGCTTTCGCGCGCCAGAGCGCGACCCGACTAACCTGGTGCCTCATGAACAGGGCGTCGTCACGCGCGCACACAGGGGCCGAGCAGGAGCCGGACACCCCGCTGGACGGACGTGCCGAGCACGCCGGGACGCAAGGGCACACCGGGACGCAGGGGCACGCGGGAACGCAAGGGCGCGCCGAGCACACCGGGGCGCAGGGGCGCGCCGAGCGCGACCGGGCCGATGACGTGCTGGCACTCTCCCGGCTCGCCACCAAGCGCAACGCCGTACGGGCCGTCCTGGACTGGCTCGCGCACCGCACCGGCGGCGTGGTGACGCTGCTCGACGTCGCCGGCCAGCCGGCGGTCGCGCCCGCTCCGGAGGCCAGCGCCGCGCTGCGGGCCGCGGCCGACGCGGTCGTCGAACTGCACCGGCGCGGCACCCCGTCCGCGGTGTTCACCGAACCACTCGCCGAACCGCTCACCGACGACACCCGACAGGCGGCGCAACCGCCGGCCGTCATCGCCCCCCGCCAGGCGACGCAATCCCCCACCGCCGCCGGTTCGCGCACCGTGTTCCTGGTGTCGTTGGCCGCGGGCGCGGGCCCCGGCGCCGAGGGCGGGCCGCGCCGGCCGCCGCCCTACCTCGTCCTGATCGCCCCCGACACCGCCCCGGAACCCACGGGCAACGCCACCACCGACCACGGCCCCGACGCCACCCCGGGGCCGCGCCCGCAGCGCCCGCACGTGTTGCTGGCCGACGCGGCCCGCATGCTCGGGCTGTGTTGGCGCCTGGAGGAGGCCGAGCGGGACCGGCTGCGGGTGGCGACCGCGGAGGCGCACAGCCGGGAGGCGGTGCTGCACCTGTTGATGGTCGGCAGCGTGCCGGCGGCGCACCGGATCGCCGCCGCGCTCCGCCCGCCGCTGCCGCAACTCGCGTACGTGTACGTCATCGAGTGCCCTGACCAGCGGCGGTACGAGGTCGCCGAGCAGATCGAGCAGGCCGCGCGCGGCCGGGCCTGGATCGTGCCCTGTCCGGTGCGGCCGACCCATCTGATCGCCCTGGTGCCGGCCGCGTCGGAGACGGAGCCCGCGCCGGGCGAGGGGGCCGGCGCCGAGGTGGCGGCCGGGGCGGGGCCCGCCCCCCCGCCCCCCCCCCCCCCCCCCCC
>NZ_JBEHZD010000699.1:0-3429 GCF_040240285.1 Streptomyces sp. HSW2009
CCCCCGGGCCGCACCCGGGCCGGCCGCCACGGCACACCCAGCCACCGGACCCGCCGCCGGGCGTCCCGCCACCGGGTCCACCCCTGACGTGCTTGCTGAGTCGGCCCCTGACCTGGTCACGGATCCGGCCGCTGAGTCCACCATCGATCCGGCCACCAAGCCCACCGCCCCCGAGCCCCGGAGCCCCTCCGCTTCCCGGCGCCCTTCCGCGCCGCGGGGCGAGGGCTCGGCGGTGGGCTGGGCGCTGCTGGTCTGCGGCGCGTTGTTGCTGGTCAGCGTCGCGGTGGATGCGGTGTCCGGGGACGGCTTCGCCTGGTTCACGCTGGCCTGGGTGCTGATCCTGCTGCCCGAGGCCGTACGCAAGGTCCACATCGGGCGTGGTGACACCCGGCGGGCCGACAAGACGGACCCGCTCATGGTCGGCGGTGCGGTGGTGGCCACCGTGATCTGTTGGACCGGCCTGATCTACGACTGGGTCAGCGGCAACGGCACCCACCAGCTCGTGCTCGCCGCCACGGTGCTGATGACGCTCGGCGGAGTGGTCTGGCTCTTCCGCCGACTGACCCGGACCCGCTGACCGGACCCGCTGACCGGGCCTGCTGCCACCTCACCGATGGCGACGTACCGGGCCCGCCGCCCCCACCGGCTGCGACCCGCCGGACCCACCGAGGCCGCCGGGCCCACCCCGCGCCGGCCCCGGCCCCGGCCGCAGCCCCGCTCCACCCCGGCCGCAGCCCCGCGCTGACCGCAGCCCCGCCCCGCCCGTCGAGCCGCACGTCAGCCACCGTACGAAGGCACCAACCCCGCACCAGCCAACCCCGTACGGGGCCCCGGCCCCGGGCCGGTCCGACGTCGGTGGGCCGCCCCGGCACCCCCGGATGGTCCGGGTCGCCGCCCCGATCGGGGAGAATGAGTGCATGAGCGCTCGTACCCCCTCCACCGATGCCCCCCCTCGCGCGGGCTTCGCCTGCTTCGTCGGTCGCCCCAACGCGGGCAAGTCCACCCTGACGAACGCTCTGGTCGGCACCAAGGTGGCCATCACCTCCAACCGGCCGCAGACCACCCGCCACACCGTGCGCGGCATCGTGCACCGCCCCGACGCGCAGCTCGTCCTGGTGGACACCCCCGGCCTGCACAAGCCGCGCACCCTGCTCGGCGAGCGGCTCAACGACGTGGTGCGCACCACCTGGGCCGAGGTCGACGTGATCGGCTTCTGCCTGCCCGCCGACCAGAAGCTGGGCCCCGGCGACCGGTACATCGCCGCCGAACTGGCCGAGATCAAGAAGACGCCCAAGGTCGCGGTCGTCACCAAGACCGACCTGGTGGACTCCAAGCAACTGGCCGAGCAACTGATCGCCATCGACCGCCTCGGCCGCGACCTGGGCATCGAGTGGGCCGAGATCGTCCCGGTGTCCGCGGTGGCCGACACCCAGGTGCACCTGCTGGCCGACCTGCTCGTCCCGCTGCTCCCGACCAGCCCGCCGCTCTACCCCGAGGGCGACCTCACCGACGAGCCCGAGCAGGTCATGGTGGCCGAGCTGATCCGCGAGGCGGCCCTGGAGGGCGTACGCGACGAACTGCCGCACTCCATCGCGGTCGTGGTCGAGGAGATGATCCCGCGGGCCGACCGCCCCAAGGACAAGCCACTGCTCGACGTGCACGCCAACGTCTACATCGAGCGGCCGAGCCAGAAGGGCATCATCATCGGCCCGAAGGGCGCCCGGCTGAAGGAGGTCGGCATGAAGTCGCGCAAGCACATCGAGGCGCTGCTCGGCACCCCCGTCTTCCTCGACCTGCACGTCAAGGTCGCCAAGGACTGGCAGCGCGACCCGAAGCAACTCCGCAAGCTCGGCTTCTGACCCCGGAGCCCGGTTTCTGCCGCCGACCGGGCGGGCGGCCACGGGTTTCACCGCTCGGGCCGACGGCGCGTACCGCGGGGTGGTCTGACGGCGCCGCGTACCGCCGGGTGGGTCGATCGGTCCGCGGCCCAGGGCAGCTTCGTACGCCCCGGGTCGGGCCGCTCAGCTCAGCCACCCCACCGGCCTACCCCTTACCCCTCGGCCCCTGCGATCAGCGCCGTCCCCACCCGGACGAAGCCGATCTGCCCGTACAGCCGCGCCACCTCCTCGTCCGATGCGGACAGGAAGACGGTGCGTATCCCGCGCGTGCGGGCGTCGGCGGCCAGGGCCGCGGTCACTGCCAGGGCGAGCCCGCGGCGCCGGGCCGCGGGCAGCGTGCCCACCCCGACGATCTCGCTGACGTCGGCGACGACCAGCCGCTGCCCCGCACAGAGCGCCAGGCCACTCGCGTCGTCCACGGCCGCCGCGACCGCCGTCCGCCCCGCGCGGATGCCGTCGGCGGCGGCCCGTACCGCATCCGGTGTGCCGTACCGGGGGAGCGCCGCCACCAGTTCCGCCGGGCCCGCTGTGCCGACCCGGGTGCCGGGGTCGCCGAAGGCGAGGTGCGGCACCGTCAACGCGCCGGGCAGCGCGGGATCGGCCGGGGCCACCATCCGTACGGTGATGCCGTCGGGCCGGTGCCGCACCATCGGCAGCAGCGCGCCGGGACCCAGCACCAGCAGCGGGTGTTCGTGGACCGTCAGGCCCGAGCGTTCCACGGCCGCCCGCAGGGTCGGCGTGGTCTCCGCCACCCATTCGAAGCTTTCGGGCAGTCCGAGCGCCCGCTGCCGCTCCCGCACCCGGTCCACATCGTCCGCGCTCACCGGCCCGGTCTCCCTGAGGGCGGGCCGCGCGTACAGCGGCCAGCCGGTCCCTTCGCGTACGAATAAGGTCAGCGGCCCGATGTCCTCGGCTCGGGCGACGGGGCGTGACACCGCGTCATAGAACCGTTCCAAGCGGCCCAGCAGGGGGTGGTGAGGGGTCATGCTGCGATCCAAGCAA
The DNA here is from genome assembly GCF_040240285.1 of Streptomyces sp. HSW2009. NCBI lineage: Bacteria > Bacillati > Actinomycetota > Actinomycetes > Kitasatosporales > Streptomycetaceae > Streptomyces > Streptomyces sp. HSW2009. The sequence continues at coordinate 2,901 of NZ_JBEHZD010000699.1, forward strand.
CACGTCGGTGCACCGGGCCACTGGGTTTCGACGGGGCGCCGGCGAGCCCCGGCACCTCAGCCGATGTCGCCCGCACCCGCCCCGCGCGCCCTCACGCCCCCTCTTTGAGCACCGTACGGATCAGCTCCCGCAGTCGCTCGGTCAGCTTCGGATCGGCGCAGTACACCGGGGCGCCGTCCACCTCGATCCGGTACTGGAAGCCGTCGGCGACACCCACCGGGGCGGACCGCGCCCCCTCGTCGAGCGCCGTACGGGCCAACTCCTCAAGGCGCGCCCCATCGGGCCGACCGGCGCTTTCCAGCTCGGCCCGGCGCGTGATGCCGGCGAAGCCGCCGGTCCTGGTGACGGTAATCCGCATGGTCCCTCTCTACCGGGCCGGCGGGGCGGGGGGGGGCCCCCCCCCCCGGGCGGGGGGGGGGGGGGGCCCCCGGGCGGGGGGGCGCCCCGGGGGGGGGGGGGGGGGGGTTTGGCGTACGGGCCAGGCTGCCGCTGAGGCCGGTGCTGGGCCCCGACCCACCCCCGCACACCC
>NZ_JBEHZD010000007.1:0-47417 GCF_040240285.1 Streptomyces sp. HSW2009
ATCAGGCCACCGCGGAAGGCGCCAGTAGACTTCGGCGCGATGCCTCGTACGGTTGACCCGTACGGTTTCCGGGCGCGGCCCGCCCGGGGGGGGGGCCGGGGGGCCGCCCCCCGGGCCCCCGCCGGGGGCGCGCCGCCCTCCGTGCGGCGCGGCTGCACCACCGGCAGCGTGGCGCCCGCCGAACCCGCCCGCTCCGCTCCCGGCGCGCCGGAAGGGTTCGGACGGGGGGCCGAGGCATCCGGCGCCAGCGGAACCGCAGTGGGCGGCAGCCCGGCCAGCGGCGCGCCGAGCGGCGCCCGCGCGGCCGACAGCGGCACCTCCCTGACCGGCGCCCCGGACCCGGCGGCAGCACCCGGGGCGTGCCTGGGCCCGCCGTGCGGATCGGATGCGGTGGTCGACGGTGTGGCAGGTCCTGGCGCGGCGGCCGGTGGCGCGGTCGGACCGGACGCGGTGGCGGATGGCGTCGCCGGGGCTGGCCGGGCGGGGACGGGGCGTACGGGATACACCCGCCGGGTCGTCCGCAGCGGCACCCGTGCCACGATGAGCGGACGGCCCAACGGGCGGGTTCGTACGGCGAGTTGTCTGCCGGAACCCGGTTGCCGTGCCGGTTGCTGTGCCGGTTGCTGTGCCCTCGAATCCGCGGCGCTGCGCGGCGCGTCGCCCGGGCCCGTACGGTCGGCGCCCCGGTCCGCAGCCGCGCCGCGGCGCCCGGCGGTGGCCGATGCCGCGGGACCGCGCTGCGCGGCCCCGGGGCTACTGGCTCCGCCAGCCTGCCGTCCGGCGCCAGCGGCGGGCGCGGAAGGTGGCCCGGAACCGGCGGAACCGGCGGAACCGCCGAGCCCGGCGGCGGACGTGGCTGACATGGCGGAAGTGGTGTCGGAGGCGGCGGCAGGGGCGGCGCCGATCCGTGGCGATGCGGCACCCGGCACCACGGCGATGCGGCGTACCAGGGGGAGGGGCGGAGGCGCGGGAGAGGTGACACCCCCGGCGAGTGGGGACGCCGCGCCACCGTCCGACGCTCGCTGGACGACACCCGGCCCCGACCGGTCGGGCGTGGCCCGGGCAGGCCCGGACCGGACGTGCGCGGCCTGGTCGAGCCCGGGCCGAGGTGCGGTCGGCAGGGGGCGCTCGGAGACGAGGCCGCGTTCCGCGGGCCCCGTAGTCGATTGCTGCGAACTCCCTTTTAGATCAAGTGAGTTCGACTCGGTGGAGTCGGTGGAGTCGGTGGAGCCGGTGGTGCCCGTCGGTGTGGCTCGGGCCGTCGATCCCCGAGGAGTGCCCGGCGGCGTGACGGGGGATGCTCCGGCCGACCCGTCGCCCGACAGCGGCTGCGCCGCGGCAGCACCGGTGCCGCTCGCCGCGCGCGCCACGAGGGGGCCGACCGGACGCGAACCAGCCTCACGCGGGCCGGTCACCTGTGAACCAGCCTCCTGCGAACCAACCTGCCCCGGCCTGACACCCCGCGCACCGGTGGGCCAGGCCGCCCGCGCTCCGCCAGGGCCGCCCACCGCCCCGGAGCTAGATCCCGCCCCCGTGCCGGCCGCCGCCCCGGAACCAGGGACCGCGCCCGCCGAAGCTGCTCCCGGCACCCCGGCGCCCGACACACCCGACTGCTCCACCCCGCCGGCAGGCTCCGTACGACGCTGCACTGCCTTGCTCGTGCCGGGTGTTCCGGCGCCGGCGGGATGTGCGCGGCGCGGTACGGCACCACCGGCGGTTGCCCCGGCCCCGGACCCGGCACCAACCCTCGCCGAACCCGAACCCGAACCCGAACCCGAACCCGAACCCGAACCCGAACCCGTACCTGCACCCGCCGAGCCTCGCCCGCGTCCAGCGTCCCGCCCGCGGCCCCGCCCAGCCCCGGTGCCAGAACCGAGGCCGGCGGAACCGGTGCCACCAGCGCCAGCGCGACCAGCCCCGAGGCCAGCAGGCCCGGAATCCTCGGCCGCCCCGCCGGGCGGCAGCACCGCACGCAGCAGCAAGGGCCCACCCGCACCGTGCGTGGGTGGCGCCGCGGCCGGGCGGGCGATGCCGCGCGCCACACCCGCCGGTGCCAGCGGCGTCACCGTGTGTGCGAGGCCCGTGTCGAAGAGCGGGTTGCGCCACGCCGCCAGCCGGCCGCGGAAGGCCAGCCCGTCACTGACGGCCAGCGGGGCGCGGGCCAGGGTGAGGCGCGGGGGTGCGGTGTGCCGCCAGCCGCCGTCCCAGTCGCCCGGCACGGTCGCCGCGGCCACCGGCGGCGTCCCACCCACCGCCGACGCCGCCCGCTCCGCAGCGGTCGCCTCGGCTGGCTGCGCCGCCGGACCCTGCGGCCCGGCAGCCGTCCGCCCGCGCCACCTGTCCCACCAAGCCATCCGCTCAACCACCTTCGTTCGCACGCGTGTTGATGTGGGCGATCTCGGCCACCCACTGCTGGCGTTCGCCGTGGGGCAGGTCGAGGATCTCCTCGCGCGGCCAGTGGAAGTGGTAGGCGATGTACGCGATCTCCTCCCGCAGCCGGGGGAGGGCGTACGTCACGATTCCCCCAGGCGCCCACCCGAGAGGTCGACCTCGAAGCCACCCTCGCAGTGCGGGCAGGTGACCGCGGCCCGGGTGTGCCCCTCACTGTTGACGCGCCGGTAGAAGTCCTGGAGGAAGGCGATGTCGGTGGCGTACATGCGCTCCACGACACCGGCGTGCACATCGGTGATCGCACCGATCCGGGTGATCACCTGGCTGAGCAGCACCACGCTCAGGTACGCCGGGTTCTCCTTGACCCGCAGGTCGATCTGGGGGCGCAGTTCGTCGCGGGCGGTGGCCAGCCGCATCGACCCGTGCCGGTGTAGCGTCCCCGCCTCGTCCAGATAGCCGCGCGGCAACTCGAACTCGAACTCGGTGCGCAACCCGGAGCCTTGGCCCGCCGCCGCGGCCGGCGCGGCCTGGGGCTGCGGGGCTGCCTCACCCGTCTGCGTCGCGGGCGCCGTGGCCTGGAGGATCTCCTCCAGGTTGCCCGCCGTGACCGTACGGCGCCTCATTCGACGACGATCTCCTCGAACACGATGGTCACGGTCTCCGTGGCGGCCGATGACTCGCCCGCCTTCAGCGACGGGCCCTCCCACTTGGACGCCCAACCCTGCATGAGCTGGATGCGCCGCACGGTCTCACCCGTGGAGTCCTTGATCTCGATGGTCAGGTTCTGCCGCGCGGTGTCGACGGCGCCGTTGTTGAGCGTCTCCTTGATCCAGGTGGTGAACTCGCTGCTCTTGTCGAGCCCCCGGGTGATGGTGATCTCGCCGGCCTGTCGGGCGCCGGGCTGTTTACGGATGATCTGCTTGCCGTCGGCGCTGACCTGCCGGACCTCCACCACTTCCTCCTCGACGGACAGCCCGCTGATCTCCTGGATCGACTCCACCAGGTACCCGCCGAGCTGCACGCCGAAGATATGGGTGGAAAGCGCATCGCCCTCTGCCATGACCGTGTGTCACCCTTCCTGATTCACTCGTCGACGAGGCTGGTGCTGTCGGAGAACTGGGCCAGCCGGAACACCACGAACTCCGCCGGCTTGACCGGGGAGACACCGATCTCGCAGACCACCCGCCCCTGGTCGATGGCCTCCTGCGGGTTGTTGTCGCGGTCGCACTTGACGTAGAAGGCCTCCGTGGCGGTGCGCCCGAACAGCGCGCCCCGGCGCCACTCCTCGGTGAGAAACGCGGTGATGTTACGGCGGATGCTCGACCACAACCGGTCGTCGTTCGGCTCGAAGACGACCCACTGGGTTCCCAACAGGATGGATTCTTCAAGGTAGTTGAAGAGTCGGCGCACGTTCAGATAGCGCCAGGCCGGGTCGGAGGAGAGGGTGCGGGCGCCCCACACCCGGATGCCCCGCCCGGGGAAGGCACGCACACAGTTCACGCCGATCGGGTTGAGCAGGTCCTGCTCGCCCTTGCTGAGCCGCAACTCAAGGTCCACCGCCCCGCGCAACACCTCGTTGGCCGGGGCCTTGTGCACCCCGCGCTCCACGTCGCTGCGCGCCCACAGGCCGGCGACGTGGCCGCTGGGCGGGATGGTCGCGTTGTGCCCGGCCGCCGGGTCGAAGACCCGCACCCACGGGTAGTAGAGGGTCGCGTAACGGGAGTCGTAACCCGCCTCGTCGTTGCGCCAGGCACGCACCTGCTGCGCGGAGAGGCCGGGCGGCGCGTCCAGGATCGCCACCCGGTCGCCCATCTGCTCACAGTGCGAGATGACGGCGAGCTGCACCGTGCGCACGCCCTCCGCGTCGATGTCGCCCCGCTGGAAGGCGCTCATCAGGTCCGGCACGGCGACCATGGTGATCTCGTCGATGGACTCCAACCCGGCGAACCCGGTACGGGCCTCGGCGTCCCCCACGTACTCGGCCGCGTCAAGGCGCGCCACCCCGCCCCCGGTCCCCGGCGCCGCGGTCGGAGCCGGCGCGTCCGGGACCGCAACCCGCTGCGCCACCGGTCGCCCCTGGGCCGCCCCGCGCGCCTCGGTGACCTCGATCAGCTTCGAGGCACGGGCCTGGCTCACCAGATAGCCCTTCACACTCTTGCGAGTGGACGCCTCGTATGTCTCGACCACCTGGTCGCCCTGGCGGACCAGCACCTTGAACCGGTCTTCGGGCGGGTTGTCCCCCTCCGGCGCGGCGATCTCGACGGACACCCCGCTCACCCCGGGCCTGGCCGCCACCAGGAAGCCGCCGACCTCCACCGCGGTGGGCGCCGACACCTGCCCGGCCTCGGACCCGGCCCCGTCCGGCGCTGGCGTCGACGCGCCCGCCGCCGCCCCGCCGATGCGCACGACGTACGCCGCGCCGCCGCCGTTGGCGAAGTAGCCGTACGCGGCGTGCGGCAGATAGGCGCCGCGGGTGAAGCCACCGAACTGTTGGGTGTACTGCTCCCAACTGGTGACCAGGGTCGGCGCGTGGAAGGGGCCCTTCTCGGCGAAGCCGACGAACGCGGCGACGGCCGTGCCGACCCCCTCGATCGGGCGGGCGCCGGACTGCACCTCCTCCACGTACACGCCTGGGGTGAGGTACGTCGGCATGCTCGCTCCTCCGTGCTCGGCGGTCTTCGGTCGCGGACCCAGCCTTGACGCCGACGCCCCCGGTGCCTAGGAGACTGAGGGCCTGCCCGGGGGCAGAGCCCCTGCCCCGCCAGGTCGCCGACCGCCGTGCGCCACGTGCAACGGTGGGGGCGCACGGGGCGTCAGATGCCGGCCGTGTGGGGTCAGCCGGCGTGCCTGACCTGGGCCAGGTACGGGCCGAACTCGCCCTCCAGGACCAGCCGCCCCAGCTTGCGGTACTCCCGGGCAACGGCCGTCACCACCTGGTACATGGACAGCTCGGTGCCGGACTCGGCCGCCAGATAGGCGGCGGTCACCGCACAGGCCCGGATGGAACCGCCGGACAACTCGAAGCGGTCCGCACAGAATCCCAGGTCAAGATCCGTACCGCGCGGCAACCGACCCCCAAGACACCGCTCCCACAGGGCAAGGCGCTGGGCCGTGGTGGGCACCGGGAACTCCGCCACCACGTCCAGCCGCCGGGTGAACGCCTCGTCCACATTGGCGCGCAGATTGGTCGTCAGCACCGCGATGCCGTCGAAGGACTCCATGCGCTGGAGCAGATATGCCGACTCGATGTTCGCGTGCCGGTCGTTGGCGCCCCGTACCTCAGAACGCTTGCCGAAGATCGCGTCGGCCTCGTCGAAGAGCAACACCGCATTGACCGCCGACGCCTCGGTGAAGATCCGCTCCAGGTTCTTCTCGGTCTCCCCGATGTACTTGTCGACCACCGTGGACAGGTCCACCACGTACAGGTCCATGCCCAGATCGGCGGCCACCACCTCGGCCGACATCGTCTTGCCGGTGCCCGAAGGGCCGGCGAACAGCGCGATCACCCCGTGCCCCCGGCCGCCCCCGGGCCGCATGCCCCACTGCCCCAGCACCTGATCGCGGTGGCGGGCGCGCACCGCGAGTTCGCGCAACGCCTGATGGGTCCGGTCGGGCAGGACCAGATCGGCCCAGCCCACCGCGGGCACCACCCGGCGCGCGAGCCGGGCCAGCCCCACCCCGTTCTGGGCGCGCACGGCGCCCCGCAGATCATCGGCGGCCACCGGACGCCCGGCGAGCGCCGCCGTGCGCACCGCCGCGCCCGCGGCCCGCCGCAACTGCCCCGAGTCCAGCCGGTGCGCGGCCACCGAACGGGCCAACGCGCCCGCCTCGTCCCCCGGCGTGCCACCGGCCCGCTCCAACGCCCGCCGCCAGCGCGCCGCCTGCTGCGCGGGCGAGGCGGCCGGCACGGTCACCGTCACCGGGGTGTCCGCCGCCCACACCGGGTCCCAGTCGTGCACGCCATAGGTGAACAGGGGAAGGCCGCGGGCCGCCGTACACAGCGCACGCAGCAACTCGGCCCGCTCAGCCGGCCGGTCCGGCAGCGCCTCCAGCGGCCCGATGACGATCCCGGACCCGGTCAGCCGCGCCTCACGGGCCGCGACCGCGGCCACCGCGGGCCACTCGCCGGGCCGCTGCACCAGCGCCGCCGCATCCAGCACCAGAACGCCGCGCCCCATCTCCCGCAGCGCCGCGCCCGCCAGGCCCTCGGGGGCACCACCACGGGCCCGTACGTGCACGTGACCGGACCCGGTGCCGGCCGCCGAGGCCGCCTCGCGCACCCGCACGCCGTCCACCGCGGGGTCGGGAACGTCATCGCCGAGCACCGGCAGCAGATCGCCGGCCGGCGCGTCATGGCCGAGCAGGTGCGCCGTCACCCGGTCGGGCACGCTCACCACCCGCGAGCGCGGCGGCCGTTCCGGCTCCCCGACCTCCACCACCCCGCCGGCGAGCAGCGGCGCGCCCGCGGCGAGCCGGAAGCGCACGGCGGACGCACCGCCGTGCCCGCACAGTTCGAGCGCGAGCCCGACGGTGGGCCGACGGCGCGTCAGATCGTCGTTGAGATAGCCGTAGAGCCGCTCGAACCTGGCGTCCAGATCCGGTGCCACGGCGATCAGCAGCAGGTCCACGTCGATCGGTGCCAGGCCGAACGCCCCGGCCAGCCGCTCGATGACCGAACCGGGCGGAGGTTGCGCAGCGGGCGGCGCCGACAGGCCGAACCGGTCGGCGGGCTCCGCCAGAACACGGGCCGCCGCCTCCGGAGAGAGGTACTGGCCCAGGTAGGGATCGTCCGGGTACGGGTCGCCGGCGCGCCGGGCGGCCACCGCGACGCGTACCCGCTCCTCCACCAGCCGCAGCCGCCGCCACAGATACGGCACGGCCTCCTCGTCGGTGCTGGCCACGGGCTGCACGGTGTCCGTCACGGCTGGCGGCCCCCGTGGCGTCGGCGTCGGCGCGCGGGCGCGGGCCGCCGCTCCCGCGGCGCGCCGAACCCCTCAGCGCCCGGGTCGTCGAGCCCCGTGTAGCGCAGCCGGCGATCACCCTCCAGAGCCTCCACACCCTCATCGGACTCCGTCTCCCGCGCCGGCCGCACCACGAGCCCCTCGGTGACCGGCGGGGCCGCCGCCCGGCTGGCACCGGCCAGCGGCGCCCGCACCTGAACCTCAAGCGAGGGCCGGAACTCCCCGCCCAGCGCGGACCACACGTCGGCGGCGGCGGGCGTGTCGGGGCCGGTGCCGACCAGACCGAGGTCCACGGGGCGGCCCAGCGCGGCCAGCGAACCGGTCAACAGGCGCTGCGGCAGCGCCTCCGCAGCCGTCAACGTGGTCAACACCTGTGCCAGCAAACGGTGTTCGTCCTGTGAACGACTCGCCCAAGCCGTGACCAGATACGTCAGCAGGAACCAGCGGGCGGGCGCGCGCCGCGCGACGACCAGCCCGTCCGCGTCATACTCCTCGCCGCCGCTGCCGCCGCCCCGCCGCGTGGCGTCCTCGCGGATGTCGTACAGGAACACGCACACGGGCGGCGCGCTGCGGCGCGCGGCCCAGTCGCGGGTCGGGGCGTCGAAGACCACCTCGACGCCGGAATCCGCGAGCCCGGACTCGTCGAGCAACCGCTGGAGCGCGTCGTCGACCTCGTGGATCATCGGCGGATCACCTCGTCGGGGGGCTGGATGCTGCCGCTGACCACGAGGAAGTCGGTCGTCACCGGGGAGAACCCGGGGCCGCTCGCGGTGATCGTCCGCGGCCCCGTCTGGTCCTTGTGCAGGATGAGGAGTTGACCGATGAAGGTGCCGTCCGCCTTGGGGACGGTGGGCGCCGCTGCCGCCGTGATGCCGGGACGCCACCGGAAGCGCACCGGGACGCCGGGCGGGAAGTCCTTGCCGCGTACGGAGGTGACGAAGCCGGGCTCGCCGATGGGCGGCACGGCGACGATCCGCGGTTGCAGGACGCGCAGCGGACGGCGGGCGCGGTTGTCGCCGAGGTCGGCGTCCGTACCGGTGGTCGTCAGCGCGGCGGTCACCTCGGTGGTGAGCGCCTTCTTGGGGCTCAGCACGACGTGCAGCACGGTGCGCGCACCGGGCGTCAGATCCGGAAGGGCGCAGTCGAAGTCCCGGTCACAGCCGGCGGGCGGCCCGTTGTTCGGCACCCCCGCGGGCAGTCCGAGGCGCAGCCGCAGCCCGGTGGCGAGCGCCTGACGACCGTTGCGGACGGTGTACGTGACCACGACGCGCCCGCCGACGTAACCCGGGTTCGGCGCGACCGCGATGCTCACGCCGGGCCCGGCCACGGGCGCCGGTGGCGGCGCCGGCACGGGGGGCGGCGCGGGCAGCGGCGGCGGTGGCGGCGCCGGCCTGGGCGGTGGCGGCGTACTGGGTGGCGGAGTGCTCGGCGGCGTTGTGCTGGGTGGGGTCTGGGTGGGTGGCGCCGTCGTCGGGACGGGTGGCGTGGGCGTCGGGGGTGTGGGCGGGGTGGGACTGGGTGGGACGGGTACCTCACGGACCGGTACGACGGTCCGGTCGGCGTTGTCGCTCGGCCGCGGGTCGAGCACGGCGCCCGTCACCGACCACTCGATCAGGTGCCGGCCGGGCGTGACCCCGGTCAAGGTGACGGTCACCGGCACCGTGCCACCCGCCGGCACCACACCCACCTCGCAGGTCAGGGCCGCTGCCTGACAGGTGCGGCCCGGCGCGGACAGGCCCGTGACGCGCACCCCGGCGGGCGGTGCGAGCGTCAACCGGGTGCCGGGCGAAGCGGCGGGCCCGTGGTTGACCACCTCCACCCCGACCGTGCCCGTACGGCCGACGGTGATCTCGTCGGCGGTGTCGGGCGCCCGCACCGCGAGGTCCACCGACTGCTGCACGCTCGGCTCCTTCTGCCGCCCCGGCAGATCGTCGGTGAGCGAGGTCACCGCACCCGTGGCCACGTTCAGCACGCGCAGCTTCTCCGGGCTGGTGCGGGGCAGCGCGGCGCGCGAGGTGAACACCAGGTTCCCGCCGTCGGCCGTCCACGCCGCGTCCCGGGGCTGGAAGGGGCCGGTGGCGTCCGTGTCGGGCAGCTCCCGGCCACAGGCACCGGGCACGTCGCGCGCGGCCGTGGGCAACAGCACCCGGCAGCCGTCACCCGCCACGGAGGTGAGCAGCAGGCCGCCCCGTTCCTTCGTGTCGTTGCTCTTCCGGTTGAAGACCACCGTCCGCCCGTCGGGCGAGAACGCCGGGCTGTCGTCGATCACCCGGCAACCCTCGGGACAGCCGGTCGCGCTGAGGTCGCGCTGCTCACCCGGGCGGTCGCGGGGTACCGTCCACACGTGCTTGACGCCCCTGTACCCGGCCTGGTTGCGGGTGAAGGCCAGCACGGTGCCATCCGGCGACCAGGTGGGCTGCGCGTCGCCGAGGCCCTGCCCGGCCGGCGGGGTGATCCGGTTGACGATCGCGCCGGTCGCCGCGTCCGCGATCAGGACCCGCCCGGGGGTCATGCCGCCCGCCCCGTCCGGCGAGGTACGGGTGAAGGCCAGGTACTTCCCGTCGGGCGAGAACGTCGGATCGGTGTCCCGGTCGAGCGGCCCGCGTTCGGCCAGCGGCAGCACGGCGGCCCCGGTGCCGTCGGCCTCGGCGGTCCAGATCTGCTGCAACCGCTGCCCGTACGCGCCCTCGAACGCGGTGAAGGCGATCCGGCGGCCGTCGGGCGCATAGGTCTGCCGCTCGGTCCACGGGTCGTACGCCGCGTCGGGTTCAAACAGCCGGTCCCGTTTGGTGTCGGTGTCCGCCGCCGGGTCCTCTTCGAGGAGCAATCGGCCCAGGTCGCGCGGGTCGGAGCCGTCAAGGCGGACGTCCTGGAGCGTGACCTGATGCGGCCCGCCCCTGCCGTCCGGCTCCTCCTTCGCCGCCGGCTCGTCGGGCGTGGTGCGGTCCACCACCGTGCTCCCGCCCGCCACCGGCCCGAGCCAGGTCGCCGACCCCACCTCACGGTCCTCGCTGAGCACCAGCGTCGGGTCCTCCTCGGCGTGCACCTTCACCAGGTACACGTGGTCCCAGTCGCCCTTGCAGTCGCAGGTGCGCTCCGGACTGAGGAACAACAGCCCGTCCCCGTCGGGCAACCACGCTGCCCGATGCGCACGCCACTTCTCCCGCCCGCCCCCCAACAGCGGCCCGCCCCCGCCGCCGTCCCCGTTGGTCCAGTGCAGCTGCGGGCCGTCAGGACCGGTGGCCGTGTACGCGATGACGTTCCGCTTCTGGGCGGTGTCCAGCGGGTTCCAGACGGGCTCGCCGGCCGTGCTGCCGCCCGCCGGGTCCGTGACGCGCCGCGCCTGGCCGCCGGCCAGCGGCCGTACGTAGATCTGCCGCCCCGCCGCCCGGTCGACGTCGCTCGCGTACGCCAGCCGCTGCCCGTCGGGCGAGAGCGTCGGCCACTCCTCGTTGGCCGGCGTGTCGGTCAGCCGCGTCAGACCGGTGCCGTCCACCCCCACCCGCCACAGGTCACGTTGGGTGGCACCGCCGGGCCCGCCGGGCTCGGCCGAGTCGAAGACGACGGCCTGCCCGTCCGGCGTCAGCCGCGGGTGCGCGGCGTCCCGGCCGCTGGTCAGCCGGCGCACCGATCCGTCAGCGGCGCGCAGATAGACCTGGGGCCGCCGCTCGTCCCGCCGGCTGGCGAAGACCAACTGGTCGCCCAGGGCCGCCGGGTCCACGTCGTAGTGGGTGGGGCCGGCGCCGAACAGCGGCGGGCTCGACGTGCCGTTCTCCACCCGGCCCAGACTGCGGTGCCGGGTCCCGGCGTACACGATGCGGGTCTCGGCCGCCGCGACCTGCGCCGCCTCGTCATCGGCAGCCGGCCGGGCCACCGGACCCACCCCGAGCAGCGGGGCCAGCAGCAACAACGTCAGGACGACCCGCCCCCCGCGCCGCCGCCGACCTTCCGTGCCCCCGCTGCCCCTCACGACCCACCTCACCCTTCCCCTGCCGATGCCACACGTAGGGCCACCAGCCTGCGGCCCGCCACACCCACCGGGGCAGGGCGATGGGGACGAAGTCGGGGGAAGACGCCGGGGTGTTCCAGGGCAGCGGGCGGGGCGCCGCCGCCACTGACGGCCTGCCGGTGGCCGTCAGCCGGACGCGCTCAGATCAGGCCCCGACGGAGCGCGTAGCCGACCGCATGCGCCCGATTGCGCAGTTGCAGACGCGTGATGACCTCGTGCAGCACGTTCTTGACGGTCCGTTCGGAGTACGCGGTCTTGCGGGCGATCTCCGTGGTGTCCAGCCCCTCGGAGACCAGGCGCAACATCTCCGCCTCGCGGGCGGTCAGCGTCGACAGGGACACGGCCTGCGGGTCGAGCGAGGAGCGCTGGAGGTGGCCCACGTGGGTGAGGAGCTTGGCCAACAGATCACCGGGGAGCACACCCTCACCCCTGGCGATCGCCAGCACCAGGCGCAACAGCTTGTCCTGGTCGGCCTCGGCCCGCCGCAGCACCGCGGCGACCCCGGAGTCCAGCGTGCGCTGGAGCGCGTCCCCCGACTCGAAGGTGCCCACCACGATCCCGGTACGGGTGGCCGGGTTGTGCCGCAATCTGTTGAGCAGCGCTGACGTTTCGTCGTTGACCGTGTCCACCACCACCAAGGACACCCGGGCGCCGTCCAGGTCGGCGTCGGCGACCAGGTCGATCTCGGGCCGCTGCTTCAACTGCTGGACCGTGCCCACGTAAAGGATCGGGTCGGGCGCGTAGACGGCCACGCTGACGCGCTCGGCGCTGACCGCGCGGGCGGGCCAGTGCGCCGATCTGTCGGCGGCGCGGCCGACCTCGGGCTGCGCGGCGGCCGGCGTACTGGCAGAGCTGATCATCCGGGTCGAGGACATGGCGGCAGCACCTCTTCCATGATGCGTACGGTACGGGTGACAAAGCGGGGTCAGGAGGTACGGCGGCGCCCGGCGGGCCTTCGGCGGGGCGGCGGCCGGGCGAACGCCCCCGGGGCGCGCGGGGGAGCCGCCGGTGGTTCGGAGAGGCACGAGCACTGTCCGGGGCCTTGCCCCTCGGCCTCTCGAAGCCACCCCGGCACCGGCATAGCGTCCTCGTGTGACGTCTCCCACTGCCTCCCCCAGCCCAGGTGCACCGGGTCTCGACATCCCCGAGGTGTCGGTGACGCCGGGCGACACCGCCTCCACCACACTGACCGTCCGCAACGACAGCGACATCGTCGAGGCGTACTCCCTGGAGGTGGTGGGGGACTGCGCCGCGTGGGCCGTCGTGGAGCCGGCGCGCGTCTCGCTCTACCCGGGCACCTCAGCATCGGTGACGATCCGGCTGAGCCCGCCGCGCTCCTTCGAGGTACGGGCCGGCGCGTACCCGCTGGCCGTACGGGTGTTGCCGGCCGAACACCCGGAGGCGGTACGGGTCCCCGAGACCACCGTGCGCGTCGGGACGTTCCGCCAACTGCGCACCGAGATGGTGCCGCGCCGCCGCCGCGGCTGGCTGCGCGGACGCTACCAACTGGCCCTGCGCAACGAGGGAAACGCCCCCGTACGGCTGGGCTTCACCCCCGGACAGCCGGGCGAGGAACTGGGCTTCAGCTTCCGTCCGAGCACACAGTCCCTGGACCCCGGCGAATCCGCACAGGTGGGCCTGCTGGTGCGCACGGGGCAGCCGATCTGGTTCGGCAGCCCCACGGTCTGGCCGTTCACGGTGGACGTCGCCGAGACGGCCGACACGACAGGGACCGCCGAAGCGGCCGGCACCGCGGGCACACCCGGGGCCGCGGCGGGCGCCGGCCGGCCGGAACGGGCAGACCCGCCGCCCCTGCCGGACCTCCTGGACCTGGCGGTCCCACGGCCGGTCCTGGAAGTGGAGTTCGTCCAGATCCCGATCTTCCCGAAGTGGCTGCTCGTCGTGCTGGCCGCGCTGCTCGCCCTGATCCTGGCCTGGTTCACCCTGGTACGACCCACGGTGCGCAGCGCGGCGAAGGACGCGGCCGACGAGGCGGTGCGCCCGCGCCCCACTCCCGGCAGCAGCGTGCCGGGCCAGGAGCAGCCGGGCGCCGGCGGCGGCACCGACCAGCGCCCCGGCGGCGGTGGTGCGGGGGCCCAGCCCGGCGGCGGTGGCGACGGCACGGGCACCCAACCGGGGGCCGGCGGTACGGACACCCAACCGGGCCGCGGAGGCGGCTCCGGAACCGGCGGGGGCACCGGGGGCGGGAGCGGCGGCGCCGGTGGCGAACAGCAGCATTCGGTCACGCTCGAAGTGCAAACGCCGGCGGGCACGGGGGAGGCCAGCACGCCCAAGCTGAAGAAGGGCGAGGTCTTCGAGATCACCGATCTGGTCCTCGCCAACTACCAGGGTGACGAAGGCGTGTTGACCATCAAATTCGGAGACCGCAAGATCACGACGATCGCTCTGGAGACCTTCCGCAATCACGACCTGCACTGGGTCACTCCCCTCAGGATCACCGAGAACGCCACCGTGACGGCCCAGGTGACCTGCGAAAAGCCGGGCACTCCGGCGACGGGCAGGCGCGCTCAGGAGTGCCACGAGGTCCTGAACGTCAGCGGTACTCTCAGCCGTACCAGGTGAGTTGGGCTCCCCGCCCATGTTCGGGGAGCGGGCCCGGCTTGCAAAGATGCTGGCGCCACACCGCGACCGGAAGTGGCTGTCCGCGCCGCCGGCGCCAATGTCCTCTCCAGAAGCAAATGTTCCGGTACCGAAGTGCGCCTTCCCCGTATCTTCCCCGGTCAGAGGGTGCGTCCTGGCGTGTGGCAGCGCAGGCGAATTGGCTGGATCTCCCTTGTGACCGCTCGCGGTGAGGGGGGTCGGCGCGCAGGGGACGGCGAAGGAACGGCAGGGAAGACGGGGTGGCGCGGACCGTCGTGCCGCCCCGTCCTGCTGCCTCCTCAGTGCACCCGACTGCCCTTTCCGATCGGCCTGCTGGGCCGATGGGCGGGTGGGTCCACCCGCCCAGGGCGTGGGCGGGGTAGCTCCGGCTCGCGAGCGCGTCCTCGATGCGCGGCGCACGGTCTGGGTGCGTGCCCCGGCTTCGGACGCTTGCCGCGCGGTCCGGGGGCTCAGCCCAGGGGCGCGGCGGACGCAGGCGGGTGGCCCGGTGCCACGGGGTCCGCGTCGGTCGTCGCCGAGGGCGGTCGGTGCCGGTGGCGACGCACGGCATCCCGCGCCGCTGCTACCGAGTCCTGTCGAGCGAACGGGAGCTAGGTATAAGGGAGTTGGGGCCCTACTGGCGTCTTGTGCTCCGGCCCCAGTCTTCCGAGACCCTGGGCTTGCAGCGCACGGTGCCGGGTCGCCGCAGATCGCCCCGGGCCCTCGGGCACTCGGGCCCGCTCGGGCACGTTCCGCCTCGACTCAGACGCGGAGTCACCCGGTCCACGCCCTGGCGCTCTTCCCACCTGCACACGGGAAGTGCGAAAGCCGCATGGGGCGGGCCCCCAGAACGCGGTAACGGGCGTGAAGCAAATCGATTTGCCGGGTAAGTCGGAGTTGGTGTCTCGGGTGGATGGGCCGGTGTGCCAGGCTTGTGCCGTACCTCAGCGAGGAATCCTGAAGACAATTCCGAAACGTACGGCCAGCCACAGCGCACGGGCTTTCGCGGGCCATCGGCGGGCACTCGAAGCGGTCATGGTGCAGCCATGGCGCGGTCACGTCCGTCCGGCATCGGTACGACGGCCGCGGCAGCCCACCGCCTGGCCGGTCATCGCCGCAGTACTCGTTCCTCGCTCGACAACCACGCCGCCAGGCGCGACGGATTGCCCCTATCGCGTGCCCGAATGACGGGGCCCCTCGTCGCCCACGGCAGGGAATTCGACGAAAAATCTGGGGGAGAGAAATGAAGAGAACTCTGGTCGCCGGCCTCGCCGCAGTCGCGTGCATGACGGCGACCACCGTCATCGGTAGCGCGACGTCGGCGAGCGCCAACCCGAATGACTGCCCCGACGGCTACGTGTGCGTATGGGGGGACATCAACTACGAGGGCCGGTTCCTCTTCGCCCCCGGTCCCGAACGTGCCAACGTGGGCAGTCACATGAACGACCTGACCAGCTCCATCTGGAACCGGACCGGCTCCCAGGTGTGCTTCTACAACCATGCGGACTGGCGCGGTGGCGTCATGCGGATCGTCCCCGCCGGCGGCTACTTGGCCAACGTGGGCCCGGACGCCAACGACACCATCTCCTCCTGGCGCGCCTGCTAGCGAGGCCCCGCGGCCCGACAGGAACACCGAGGCGCCCCGCGGCACCGCGCATTTCCGCAGCTCCGTGCGCGGGCTGGCTGCATGCACGCGGCGCACGTCATCAACGCGCCTGCTCAGTACATGAATTCAGCGTGCGGGTTCGACATGCGGAGAGCGGCCCGCGAAATGTGGCGCGCAACACCCGGCCCACAACATCCCGTGATGTGTGACGTTCGACGAGAGAAAGGCATGTCCCATGAAGAAGTCTCTTATCGCTGGCGTCGTAGCGGCGACCTGCATGGCCGCCACCACCGTCCTTGCAGGCGCCACGCAGGCCAACGCCAACCCGAATGACTGCCCCGACGGCTACGTGTGCGTATGGGGCGACAGCAACTATGAAGGGCGCTTCCTGTTCGTACCTGGCACCACCCGGGAGAACGTAGGCAGCCACATGAACGACCTGACCACCGCCCTGTGGAACCGCACGGGTTCGCGCGTGTGTTTCTACGACCACTCCAACTACGGCGGTTCCGTGTTGGCCATCGTGAGCGCCGGGGAGTCCCGCCCCAACATCGGCTCCACGGCCAACGACAGGATCTCCTCGTGGCGGGCCTGTTAGCGATCTCGCCCCCGGGGCGTCGCGCCGATGTTGGTGCCGACGTGCAGACACACCCTTCGCGGGTGTGTCTCCCGTGAGGCGCGTGGGCGACGTGCGTGGCGCGTGCGTCGCGGGCACGCGCCACGCGCAGTGAAGGGTGTGACGGTCGGGGCGTGGCTGGGCGGCCCCGATGGCTGATCGGCGGGGTCTCGGTCGCACGTCCTGGGCCGGGGCCCCGCTCCGCGTACGGCAGAGCCTCGGGGCGCGCCTTCATCGCGGATCGGGTGCCTCGGTCCCGCTCCCCTCGCCCCTCCCCTTGCCAAATGGATAGTTGGCCCGCACGATGGGGTCTTCGTTTGACCTCAAATGAACTTCTCGCCGTCTGGGAGGTGATCGTGTGGACAGTCAGAAGGTCTCCGCCGAGCGGGCCGCGCGGAGGGAACCCCACGCCGCGACCACGCTCAAACCGGGCGCCCTGGGCGTCCTCAGCATCCTGTTCTTCGTCCTGTCCGCCCAGGCGCCCCTGACGGGCATCGCGGGCGCGGCCCCGATCTCGGTTGCCATCGGCAACGGTCCCGGCACCCCGGCCGCCTATGTGCTGGCCGGCGGCGTGATCCTGCTCTTCTCCGTCGGGTTCGTCGCCATGGGGCGGCACGTCGTGGACGCCGGGGCCTTCGCCGTCTACATCGGCAAGGGGCTCGGCCGCACCACCGCGGGGGGCAGCGCCGGCGTCGCCCTGTTCGCCTACTGCGTGCTCCAGGCCGCCATGTACGGGCTCTACGGCTCCATCGTCAGCGCGTTCGTCGCCGACCACACCGCACTCGACCTGCCGTGGTGGACGTACACGCTGGCCACCATGGTGGTGGTGCAGGCGCTGGGAGTCGCAGGCATCGAGACCGGGGCCCGCATCCTGGCGGTGCTGGTCCTGGCCGAGTTCAGCGTCCTGCTGGTGTTCGGCCTGGTCACCCTGGTCAAGGGCGGCGGCCCCGAAGGGCTCGGCCTGACCGACAGCTTCTCCCCGTCGGCCGCACTCCACGGCGCACCCGGTGTCTCCATCATGTTCGCCATGGCGTCCATGCTGGGCTTCGAAGCCACCGCGATCTACGGCGAGGAAGCCAAGGACCCCACCAGGACGGTGCCGCGAGCCACCTTTCTGTCGGTCGTCACCGTCACCGTCTTCTTCGCCGTGGTCTCCTGGATGCTCATCTCCGCCTACGGCGCGTCGCAGGCGGAGCGAGCGGCAGGTGAGGCGCTGGCCGCCGGGGAGTCGGACGGGTTCGTCTTCGCGCCCATCACCGCCCAACTCGGCGACTGGATCGGCGACGTACTGCCCATCCTGCTGGCCACCTCACTGTTCGCCGGCATCCTCACCTTCCACAACTCGGCCAACCGCTATCTGTTCTCCCTCGGCCGGGACGGCCAGCTCCCGGGCGCGCTGGCCCGCCTCAACGCCCGGCGCGCACCGGCGACCGCGGGGTGCGTGCAGACGGGCCTGGCCCTCGCCCTGATCGTGCCGTTCGCGGTGGCGGGCGCAGATCCGGTGCGTACCCTCTTCTCCTGGTTCAGCGGGCTGGCCGTGCTGGCGATGATGCTGCTCTACCTGCTGACCTCCGTGTCCGTCGTGGTCTTCTTCCGCCGCAGCCGGGTGGACGACCGCCGCTGGCACACCCTGATCGCCCCCGTACTGGGCGCGCTCGGCATCGCGGGCGCCGTCTGGCTCATCCTCGCCAACTTCACCACCCTCATCGGCGGGGGCATCGGCACGGCTCTCTGGCTCGGCCTCACGGTGCCCGTGGTCATGGCGCTCGGAGCGGCCAACGCCCACCTCAGACACCGCCGCGCCGGGCCCCGCGACGGCTGAGTCGGCATCCGGTCGAGCGGTGAAAAAGCCGTCTTCGTAAGGGAGTTGACTGCATGGGCGGTCGCCAGGGAAGTCGCTCCGGCAGGCTCGGCCGCGAGGTGAGGTCCGGCCCCGCGGCCGGGTGCGGAACCCGAGCGGGAGAGGCCCGAGCCCCGCGGCCGAGCGTGAATCGCCGAGCATGAAGCGTTCGCGTACGAGGCACCCTGCGCGAAACACCACGTACGAATTGGCGCGTACGAATCACCACGTACGAATCACCAAGCCGCGAAGCGGGCCGCACGCTGGCCGCCGAGTCAGGACCAGGCGACCAACTCGCCCGTCGCGGTGACCCCGAGGAAGAACGTCACGGCGACCCGGCGGGCACCGTCCCCGCCGGTCCCGTTGGGCAGCACCCGGTGGTAGTGGTTCGGGTTGAACAGCAGGGCGTCGCCCCGACCGGGGGCGATGGTGAGAGTCCGACAGCCTTCCACCACTCGCGGGTCGTACCCGTACCGCAGCCGATGGACGTCGTCGGCGGCCTCCCAACGGTGCTGCCACAGACTCGTCCCACCCCCCTCGTCCGGCACCAACAGATAGACGTTGTACGTGAGTTGCTGGACGATCTCCTGATCGAAGAGGCCGCCCGGGTATTCGAGGTGGATGTCGTCGTAGTGCAGCAGCGTGCCCGCGTTGATCTCGCGCATCATGCCGACGAAGGCCGGGCGCCCGCCGATGGTGGCCGTCGTGACCGCCGAGCCCCACGCCTTGCCGAGCACCTCCAGCGAGATCAGGGTCGGATCGGGTTGCATGTCGGCCTCCCGCCACTTGTGCTCGGCGGCCTCGGCGTCCGCCCAGTACGGCTCGGCCCGCAGGACCCCGTCGGACGTGCGGAAGTCGTTGAGGGCCGGGCCGAACCTCGTCATGGCCACCCGGACCGGGTGGTAGTCGACCGAGGGCAGCCGGGGGAGGGCGGCCGTCATGCGGTCGAGCGTGGGCCGGTCGAAGAATCCGGGAACGCAGACCGCCGCGAGATCGCCCGCCGCGACATCGGCGATGTGTTGCCGAGAGAAGGCGGGAACGTTCACGGCGGAGAAACTCGGGTTGAGCGCGCTGGGCATGGTGCCTCCATATCCGATGGCGAAATGAGGGAGTCGGGGAGCAGGAGGAGGACGAGCGGAACAGTTTCTCCGCGCGCACCGGAGCACGGCAGTCCGCGACGTCGAAGGACGGATGACATCTGTGGCCAGAAAGATCCGAGCGGATTCCAGCCCCACGCTCTGGCTGATTCATTACGAGTGCGGGGATGAGAACGGGCGAGCGCGATCCAAGGTGCCTAGCTGGGAGCGATCCCAGGAGCCTAATAGAGGGTTTTCGGTGAACCGTCGAGAGGTCGGATCGGCCGGCGCGCGATTCACGCCACGTTGCTGGGAAGATCCCGTTCCTGACGCCCGGAAGATCCAATGAGGCCCACAGCAGACGCCGGCCTGCCCGTACTCCGGCGGCCGATCACCAAGGCCACTACGACCTCATTGCCCCCGCGCCCGCCGACCAGTCATGACGTACGCCGAGCCGATCATCAGGGTTGACCGGAATGAACGGGTCCCGACGATCGCCCGGGTGGCCAAAGCCTGGGGACGCATCTACGGTTCCACTGCTCCTTCCAACACACATCGCTTCTGATCACTGCGACCGATCCTGCATTCACCAGTCGAACATCGGAGAGCCTTCGTGAGTGGTAACGGATTTGGGCCCGAGAGTATCTGCTCCTCGCTGGAAGCCGACGAAATCCGTCGGATGTCGCACCATTACCACCGCTACGGCATCGTAACTGTGACTAATCTGATCGAAGCGCAGACGCGTCAGGTGGTACGTGCCGAAGCGGAACGCCTTCTCGGGGAGCACTCCGAGCGCCGCGACCTCCGCCTGGAGACCACCGGATTCACCCGCCGCTCCATGTCCGTGGTGCCCAGCGAGAAGATCGCGAACAACAGCGAACTGGTGACCTCGACCTACGCGAACCCCGACCTCCTCGGCGCCCTCCAGACCATCGCGGGGGAGAAGCTGCACCCCTGCCCCAAGGCCGACGAGGAGTTCCTGATCACGCGGCAGGAACAGCGCGGCGACACGCACGGATGGCACTGGGGCGACTTCAGCTTCGCCCTCATCTGGGTGCTCGTGGCACCCCCGATCGACGTCGGCGGCCTGCTCCAGTGCGTTCCCCACACATCGTGGGACAAGACGACACCACGAATAAACAACTACCTCGCCGAAAACCCCATCAACACCTATTACTTCGGCTCCGGGGACGTGTACTTCCTGCGCACCGACACGACGCTGCACCGCACGATTCCCCTGCGCGAGGATGCCACCCGGATCATCCTGAACATGACGTGGGCGGGAGACCGTGATCTGACGCGCAACTTCGACGCTGACGACCGGTGGTGGGACAACGCGGACGTCTCGGCAGCTTCCGCCATCAAGGAATGAAGGCGCACCGCGCCGCTTTCTGTTCTCGAAGGAGACGACCGTGACAGACCTGGACAGCGGCTCCGCCACCGCAGCCGTTTGGGACCACTTCGACAACGTCGAGCCGGGAATCCGCCGCCGCATCGCCCTGGAAGACCCGGCGATCAAGGAATACCTGGACGGCACGCTCGCCCGCATCGCCAGCCACCGCGGCGTGGAGCACCCGTACCTCAACGCCTACCGCACCACCCGGCTCACCCCCGAGCAAGAACGCCTCATGTACAGCGAGACCCACTTCTTCTTCCGCCACCTCCCCTTCTACATCACCGGAATGGCGGTCAAGACCCGGGACGAGATGATCCTTCGGGAGATCGTCCTGAACGTGTACGACGAAGTGGGCGGCGACGTCACGCACTCCACCCTCTTCGCCAATTTCCTCGCCGGCATCGGCATCGAGAAGGAACACCTCGACGGTTATGAGCCGCTGGAGGTCACCAAGCGGCTCAACGACGGAATTCGGGTCCTCTACACCGAATCCCCGATCCACAAGTCGCTCGGCGCCCTCTACGCCGACGAGACCATGTCGTCCATCATGGTCTCCAAGATCAACGACGGTCTCGCCAACCACGGCTACAGCAAGGAACTGCGCCACTTCTGGCAACTGCACATCGACGTCGAGGTGGGGCACAGCAACTCCGTCTTCAACGCCATCGCCCCCTATGTGGGATCGGCGGAGACCCGGGCGGAGTTCGAAGAAGGCGCCTTCGAATTCCTCGAACTCGTGGAGAACTACTGGGACGGGGTCCAGCAACTCGTGGGCCTTGAGGCATGACGCTCGAAACACCCGAGGACATGCGGTCGACCTGCGGCCTGCGGCACATCGCCGCAGGTCGGCCCGTGCCCGGCTCCCTCCACTCGGTGTCCGTCTCGATCCCCGACGTGGCCTCCGTCATCGGCTTCGAGTCGGGTGACCCGGCCACCTTGAGCCGCATCTCGTGGGGCTACCCGCGCTTCCGTACCCACCCGTACGTGACCCGGGTGGCCGAACTGCTCGCCCGGGACGACAGCCTCAGACTGGGTGGGGGCCTCGTCCTGACCCGTACCGAACGCGCCGCGCGGGCAGCCGCCGCGTACGCCGGTCTCACCCCCGACGCCGTGTTCACGGGCCACGGCGTGCGCGGAGTACGGCTCCCGGCCGAGGAACCCGCGCGCGCCCGGGTCCGTACCTACATCCAGCACACCGGCGGCCACCTGTCCTCGCGCGAGGCCGAGGACGTGCTGCTGAACGCCGGTCTCATCGCGGACCGGCAGCCCGAGGCCAGCGCGGACGACGCCCCAGCCGACGCCATCAGGGCCCACCTCGCCGACGCGTACGGCGCACCCGACGCCGCGGACGTCTCGCTGCACAACAGCGGCATGAACGCCGTGGCGGCGGCCATCTCCGCGGTCTCCGAAATCCAGCGGGAGAACGGCCGGCGCCGCTGGCTCCAACTCGGCTGGATCTTCTTCGACACCATGAGCCTGCTGGAGAAGCGCGTCATCGACGTCGAACACACCACGGTCCCTGACCCGTTCGACCTCGCCGAGATCGCCCGCATCGCCGACGCGCACGCTGGTGAACTCGCCGGCATCATCGCCGAAGTGCCCACCAACCCCAGCCTGCGCACCCCGGACGTCCCGGCCCTGCGCGAGATCGCCGCCCGGGCCGGCTGCCCGCTGGTGATCGACGCGACCATCGCCACCCCCTACAACGTCGACGTGCTCCCGTACGCCGACGTCGTCTGCGAGAGCCTCACCAAGTACGCCACCGGATCAGCCGACGTCCTCATGGGCGCGGCCGTAGTGAACGGCAGTTCACCCCACGCACAGGACCTACGCAGCGCACTGCGCCACCACGGTGACGAGCCCTACCGCCGCGACCTGGCACGCGTGGCCGCCCGGATTCGTGGCTACGCGGAACGCATCGACCGGGTGAACGCCAACACCCTGGTCCTCGCCGACCACCTCGAACGGGCCACCGGCGTCGTCCGAAGCATCGACTGGGCGTACGACTCCCGCTCCGTCGCCAACTACCGCAAGGTCGAACGCCGCCCCGACGCACCGGGCGGCGTGCTCATGGTGGACCTCAAGGTTCCGCTGGAGCGGGTCTACGACCGCCTCGCGGTCGCCAAGGGCCCCAGCTTCGGCGCCGAGTTCACCATGGCCTCACCGCAGATCTTCATCGCCCACTACGACCTGCTCGCCACCCCGGAGGGGCGTGCCACCCTGCGCGGCAGGGGGCTGCACCGGGACATGCTGCGGATCTCCGTCGGCACCGAGGAGCCGGAGCGCATCGTGGAGACCTTCGAACGGGCCCTGCGCCCCGAATGAGCCGGCCGGACCGCCCCGCTCACCCGGGGCGGTCCCACCGTGTGCCCCGCCGTGTTGCACCCGCGGGCTGTCTCGCCGTCAGGCGTCCAACAAGGACGCCTCCGCCGCCGTCAGATACGCGTCGGCGGCGTCGAAGGTGGGTGCCAGGGCGGTGAGCTCCACGAAACCGCAGGCCCGCAGGGCGCCCAGCACGTGCAGGGCCACACCCTCGCCCTTGTCGTGCGTGTACAGCAACTCGTGCGCGCGCAGCCGCTCGATGGCGACCCCCGGGTCGAGACTGCTGAGCTCTTCAGGTTTGTGTAGCCGTCCGTGTACGTAGCACATCGGCCGTCCGTCGCTGCGCCGCAGCAGCCCGTCGGCATCGACCTCCCTCCCCACCAGCGCCTCTGCGTACCGCAGGACGTGGCTGGGACCGACCTTGCGGAGATTGACCTCCACCCCGATGGGGCCGCGTTCCCCCGCGGTCACGAAGTCGATGCCGAAGGTGCCCCGGTGGCCGAGTTCGGCCAGTACCGCACCCGTGCTGAGCACCGCGTCGGCAATGCCGGGCCGCCACCGTTCCTCCGCCGGAAACCGACAGCCCCAGTATTGGCCACCCGACAACACCTGGTCATGTGTTGCGGCGACCTTGACCGTGCCGTCCGCGCCGATGTGTCCGAGACCGCTGGGGGAGGAGTCGATTCCCTCCAGGAACTCCTCCACGATCGCCCCGCCCGTGGCGAGTTCCCGGTGGAAATCCTCGGCGGGCATCCGAATCACTTCGGCTGCCGCGATGAGGTCTCCCGTACGGCGGAGTTCATCGCAGTCGACCAGTACGTTGCCGATCGAGGCGGTGTACGTGCTCGCGCTCAGTTTCACCATGACGCGCGGCACCCGGCGCGGTCCTGCGGTGAGCCGCTCGATCGCCCGCACCACGTCCCGCTCGCTGTGCAGCGTCTCCGTAGGCCCTTCGGGCACCGCGACGCCGGCGCGCGCGAGGATCTGCTTCCCACCGGCCTTGCTGCCCCAGCGGGCGACGAAGGACTGGGGCCCCTCTTCGAGGTCGGCGCCGACCCGCTGGGCCAGTTGCCCCAGTGCGTCGGAGGCCATGAAGTGGACGACGGTGGCACGCGAGCTCTGCTCGGTGGCCTTCTGGAGCACGTCCATGATGCGTTCGTCGCCGAGGCACAGTTCATCGAGCGGGCGCTTCCGACCGGATGACGGCGTCAACAGGGTCAGCCGTTCGCGAGCGCTGTGCATCATCCGGTCGTCGAACCGAAACACGTCTCGGAAGTGGTATTCCAGGGTGACGGGGTCCACGGGTTCCGAGGTGATGACCACGGCCCGTACCGCGGGGTCGCGGAGATCCCAGAGAAAACAAAGGCTCCGTTCTGCGGAGTATCGGAGGTACGGTACCTCCTCCAGAATTCGTTCGGCGTAGCTGAACGCGTAGATCAGAATTCGAGTGGAATCGAAATCGGCCATAAGAAAGCGCGCTGCCTCACTTGTCGTCGTTACGGCTCGGGGCCCGCGTGAGTCTATGCGGACTGAGTGCTTCAGGTGAGGCTAACGAACTCACCGGAGAAAGTGGTGCCCAAAATACTTTTCCGGTGATTGTTCGCAAAAAGGTGCGAGTGGTCGGCTTGATGTGCGTGGCCAGAAATGGTCCGACACTCCCCGGGGTCGTTTGATCCACCTGCGGGTCGATGACACGATCGAGCGCGTGAAGATCCCGAAAGCCTTCTGGGCGCTGGCCCTTACCGTCATTACGTGGGCGTCCGCGTTCCCTGCCATCCGCGTGGGCCTGGACGGCTTCGGTGTCGCTGGTCTCTCCCTCGGGCGGCTTATGGTCGCCTCGGTCGCGCTGGCGGTCGCGGCGCCGTTCCTCGGCGTCCGGATGCCCAAGCGGCGCGACCTCCCCATGATCGTGCTCTGCGGTGTGACCGGTATGTCGGCCTATCAAATCCTGCTCAACTGGGGTGAGGTGCATGTCTCGGCCGGCACCGCGAGCCTCCTCATCGCGGTCGCGCCCGTGTTCAGCGTGCTGCTCGCGGCTGCCTTCCTCGGGGAGCGGATCACCTGGCTGAAGAGCGCCGGAAGCCTGGTGGCGATCGCCGGCGTCGCGGTCATCGTGTTGGCCGGCGGCCATGCGGAATACACCGCATCCGCCTGGGTCGTGCTCGCCGCGGCGGCCGTTCAGGGCACGTACCACTTCGCCACCAAGCCGCTCCTCGCCCGCTATACCGGACTTGAGGTCGCCTGTTACGCGATGTGGGCGGGAACGCTCTTCCTGCTCCCGGTTTTGCCGCGAATGGTGCACGGTTTCGCCACCGCGCCGGCGGACGCCGTGGCGTCCACCATCTTTCTCGGAATTTTCCCCTCCGCCATTGGATTTGTGGCCTGGGGATACGCGGTGGCCCGGCTTTCCCTGGCTTCTTCCACGGCGGCCTTGTATCTCGTGCCGCCGGTCGCGCTCATCGTCGCGTACGTATGGCTGGGGGAGGTGCCGCCTCCGCTTTCGCTGGTGGGTGGCGTGCTCGGAATCGCGGGCGTCGCCCTCATCAATCACCGTCCGCGCCGCGCGGCGAGCACGGCGCCGACCGAGGATGGCGAAGTGGCCTGTTCGGACGGCCGGGATGGAAAAGAGAAACTGTCTGACCGCCGGCCGGTCTGACCGCCTGAAAGCCCCCTCCCGGGGTTAACCCTCCGAAAAGCTTCTGCGAGGGCCTTCGGTTGGCGCCTTGGGCCGGTGGCTGCGGTTGGTGTCCGGCGCCGATGCCTTCTGGCTCGCCCGGCCCGTGCCTGCCCCGGCATCTTCGCCCGCCAGCGCGCGCAGTCCGGCCCCGCGTCCGACCCGGCACCTGTGCGTCAGGGCCTCCGCCCGGAAGTACGCGGCCCGGGACCCGTACGGCGGCGCGCGGCGGGGCGGTGCGCGGCCAGTCAGTTGGTTAGTCCGTGTCGAGGCCGTCCACCAGCCGGTTGAGGAACCGGGTGAAGGTGGCCTCGGGCGTGAGGGGGCGGCCGGGGGCGGCGAGTACTTCGGCGAGTTCCGGGTGGCGGCCGTCCGCGGCGACCGCGGTGAGGTAGCGGGCTTCGGCCGCGGCCCGCTCCGGGGACTGCGAGGCGGTGGCCCGCGCGGTCTCGTACGCCACGTGCCCGGCCACGAACGCGGTGATCTGGGCGAAGACCTCCAGCTTCGCCGCACCGTCGAGCCCGGTCGGCCGCAGCGCGGCCAGCGCGCGCTCCAGGAAGGCCAGGGCGTTGGGGCCGGGCGAGCGGCGGGCGGTCAGCGCGGCCGGCAGCCAGGGATGCCGCAGCATGTGGGCGCGCTGGAGGTGGGCGATGGCCTTCACCTCGGCACGCCAGTCGCCGGTGGGCGTGTGCGTGGCCGGCAACTCCGCGCTGACGTGGTCGACCATCAGCTCCACCAGCGTCTCCTTGTCGGGGGCGTAGCTGTAGAGCGACATGGCGCCGGCCCCGACCTGCGCGGCAACCTTCCGCATGGTGACCGCTTCGAGCCCGTCCGCGTCGGCCAGCGCGACGGCCGCGGCCGTGATCGCCTCCCGGCTGTGGCTGGGCCTACGACCCCGCCGGGGCCGGCCGGAGCCCAACCAGAGTTGCTCGGGATCGACACCCGGGGTGCCGGCCCCTCCTTCGCGGGTCACGGTCTGCGCTCCTCCCTTGATCGAGGCGGCCCTTGCAGGACTCATCCAAGCATCCTCCAGGCATCCTCTATTCTCGTACACCGTACGGATAAAGAGGAGGGGCACGATGACATCACGTACGCACGGATTTGGCGCGCGGTCGACCTGGGCGCCGCCCACCGGCAGGCCGCCACTGGCCGCCCGCATCATGCGCGCGACCTGGCGCGGCCTCCCGGCCAGGCGGCACGACATCGGGTGGGAGCCCGGGCTGTCGGTGCCGGCCGCCGACGGCAGCATGTTGATCACCGACCACTACTTCCCGCGCGCCGAAGGCGACTTTCCCACCCTCGTGGTGCGCTCGCCGTACGGCCGCGGCCTGCCGTGGTCGGCGATGTACGGCGTGCTCTTCGCCGAACAGGGCTTCCACGTCGTGCTCCAGAGCTGCCGCGGCACCGGCGGCTCTGGCGGGCAGTTCGACCTGTGGCGCAACGAGGTCGCAGACGGCCGGACCACGGTGTCCTGGCTACGCGAACAGGCTTGGTTCAACGGGGCGTTGGGGACCATCGGCCCCAGCTACCTCGGCTACGTGCAGTGGGCCCTGGCCGCGGACCCGCCACCTGAGCTCAAGGCGATGGTGGTGCAGATGGGGCTGCACGACCCGTACGCCCTGTTCTACGCGGACGGCGCGCTCCGGCTGGAGAACGCGCTGGCCGTCGGCGTCGGCATGACGTACCAGCACCGGGGGGTGGCGCCGTTCCTGAAGGCGACCCTGCGGTTGCAGCGACGCCTGCGCGACGTCATCACCGCACGACCGTTGCGCGGTGCGCACACACCCGCACTCGGGGGTGAGGTGCCCTGGCTCGACGACGTCATGACCCACCCGGACGCCGCGGACCCGTACTGGCACGGCGCGTCGCTCGCGGCCGTGGCGGACCGCCTTGACGTGCCGACCAGCCTGATCACCGGATGGCACGACGTACTCGGCGACCAGACCTTCGAGCAGTACCGACGCCTCCGCGCGGCAGGATGCCCCACCACCCTGCTCGTCGGCCCCTGGACCCACACCTCCGCGCTCCAGCAGGGTTGGTCCGAGGTGTTCACCGAAAGCCTCGGCTGGCTGCGCGCGCACCTGTGCACCGACCCCTCCGGCCTGCGGCCCACGCGGGTACGGGTGCACGTCAGTGGCGAAGACGCCTGGCGGGACCTGCCCGACTGGCCACCGGCCACGGCCGCCGCCCCGAACGCGGCTCCGTGGTACCCGACCGCACAAGGTGACCTCACCCAGCAGGCACCCACCGGACCCCCCCCCCTGACGTCGTTCCGCTACGACCCGGACGACCCGACCCCCTCGATCGGCGGCCCGCTGCTCTCCCGTACGGCAGGCCCCCGCAACAACGACGCGCTGGAGAGCCGGGACGACGTCCTCACCTTCACCAGCCCCCCACTGACCGAACCCGTGGACGTCCTCGGCCCGGTCGCCGCACGCCTGCGCATCGCCACGGACACCGGCCACGCCGACGTCTTCACCCGCCTATGCGACGTCGACGCGCAAGGCCGCTCGGTCAACGTCTGCGACGGCCTGGGCCACCTGCGAACGACCGACGAGACACCCTCGTACGTCACCGTCCCGATGAGCTCCACCGCCCACCGCTTCGCCACCGGCCACCGCATACGCTGGCAACTCAGCGCCGCCGCCCACCCGCGCTACGCCCGCAACCCAGGCACCGGCCAGCCACGCCTGGACGCCACCGCCTTCACACCGGTGCACATCACGCTCCATGCGGACTCCGCGTTGCTGCTTCCGCATGGTGCCGAGGGCTCCGGCCAGGGCCTGCACGGTCCGGCTGCCGACTCCCGGCGCGAGGGGCCCACGACTGTGCAGTGAGCCGTCCCCCTCACCGACTCCACACCCGCTGGAACTCCTCGGCCGAGATCGCCTCGACCGGGTCCCCTTCGAGGTCGATCGGCTGGTCGGTGAGGAAGCCGTGAGCGTCCTCCAGGTGGGCCCAGTCGTAGCGGTGGAGGTGGCCGGCCGGCGTCAGCTCGGCTTGTTTGACGACGACCAGTTCGCCGCGGTCGGGGACCGCCTGGAAGTACCACAGGCCACCGTCCTCATCGGCGTGGTGGAAGTGGTGCCGGATGGCGGCCCCCTCGTCGAGTGCTCGGTAGTAGGCCGTGCGCTCTGCTCTGATGCGTTGCAGGTCATCCATGGGGTGATCGTGCCAGCGAGCCACCCTCGCTCGCACGTTCCGGCCGGCGTGCGCAGTTCGGCCGGGGCGTGCGCAGGCGTGCTCCGGCCCGCACGGGCCCGGCCCCTCGCCTTCGGGTGGGGAAGGGGACGGGCGCGTGTCGCGCGGCTGAATCCGGGGTGGGCGGCCGGCGGCTGTCGGCCTGGCGGGGCACGCCGGTGGCCGGTGGGGGAGCTGGAGTTGGCCCAGCGGCCCGTACGGGAATCTGCGCCGACTCTGACGTCGACACCCAACAGTTCGCCAGGCGGGGACGGGCGGGCCGGCGGGCGGGGACGGGCGGGCCGCCAGGCGGGGACGGGCGGGCCGGCGGCTTTCGGATTGACCGCCGACTACGCCCCGACCCCACCCGGCTCATCGCGCCGCAGTGTCCTCGCGCTACTTGAGCATGCGGGCCGCGCCCACCCGATGCAGATGGACCACGATGTCGTGTGACTCCGCCAGCCTGATCTGCGGGGTGTCCATGTTGCCGGGGTAGTTGGTGCCGATGTTCTTGACGGTACGCGGCGTCGCGAGCCAGGCACGGGCCGCCGGCGGGGCCTTGCGCAGGTCCACCACGAAGTCGCGGTACCGCACTCGGTCGAGGGTGTGCTCGACGGTGCCGGGTGCGGCCGGGCCGAGGGTGAAGCGGCGGACGTCGCCACCCTGGCCGAAGGCGTTGAACGAACCCCCGTCGAAGGTGAGTCCGACGCTCAGGTAGCCGCCGCCCAACCGCTCCCGGAGGAAGTCACCCTGGGCCTTCGGAAGGCTGGCGGGGTCGTAGGTGGTGAGTGCGACATGGCTGTTGTGGGCGGCGAGTGCGATCTTGTCGCCGGTCTGCTGCTGCCACCAGGCGACGTTCTCCGCCATGATCCGATCGCGGTAGAACATGGCGTCGCTGGTGCCCCGTGGGTCGTCCAGGTCGAAGGCGAACAGCGTGGCCATCTGGTGGATCGCGGTCGCGTGCTGGACGGCCCAGGCGCGCGCATCGGCGTCGGCACCTCTGCCGGGCCGCTGCTTGAGCAGGTCCACCGCCCGCCCGGTCCGCTCGGCGAGCGTCTTCCGCTCGGCCAGCGGCTTCGACAGATAGTCGTTGACGTACGCCTCGGCGCTGGTGGTGGGGCGCATGCCCCGGTACAACTTGGCTAGCTGCGGGGCGAGTTCGGGCCGAGCTGCGGATGCGTAGGCGTTCACCTTGTCGTACAGCTCGGAGCCGGCGAACGCGCCGTCGTCGCCGACGAAGCGAACCGGGTCCTTCGGGTGCTTGATGTTGTACGCGCGCATCCACTGGAACAGCTCGCGGTACTCGGCGTTGTTCCACCACCGGTAGGTGCCCTGGAACTCCTCGTCCATGATCTGCTTCAAGTCACCCTCACCACGCAGGAGATACGCGTCGAGCCGCAGCCCGGAACTCCACGGTGCTTCGAGGGCGAAGGCCCGGAACCCCTTCTCCTGGACCAGGTACCGGAAGACCCGGTGCTTGACGGTGAAGAACTCGTGGGAGCTGTGCGTGGCCTCGCCCAGACCCACCACCCGGGCGTCCCCGACCATCCGCCCGAACGGACGAAGATCAGCCAGCCCACCGTGGGCCCCACTGCTACGCAATGGGTGAGCCACCCGCCCGAGCGCGGCCTCGGGGGAGCGGAACGTTGCGGTGGTGGTCTCCTCCGGGCCGGTGGGTGTGGCGGCGTGGGTGGTGGCCGATGCGGCGGCGGGTGCGGCGGCCGGGGCGCTGTCCGGGGTGGCGGCAGAGACGGCCGGAGCGACGGCCAGGGTGACACCGAGCGGGACGAGAAGGGCGCTGAGCAGGACTTTGTGCGTTTTCATGCCCCTCACTCTCGCTGCGGGGGTGTGCCCTGGGCCATCCACTGCGCCCCCCGATTCGCCCGGGGGCAAACCTCCCCGCCGATCGATGGGGGACTGGGACTCTGGTCCCGGTCGTGACCGGTGGGGGGTAGGTTGTGGTGCCTTGTTTCGTGGGGTATGGCGGTTGGTGATTCGGCTCTTTGGGGCTGAAGGGTGGGTGTGGGTGGGTCCCCTCACAGGGGGAGGGTTGGTCCTGTCCGTGTCGTGTCGCTGGACGTGCGGCGGTCGAGGGATCTCGTGAGGTAGCCGTCAGCCGTCATGTCCCAACTGCCCGTGCGGCGGAGCGTTCAATGCTGTCCGGTTGTCGGCGACCTCGGGCTTCGGTCAGCCCGGCCGTGGTGGTGGCGCGTGGTGCGGCGACGGCAGGTGGACCGCCGCATAGCTCACGTACTCGTAGGGAAGGGGATGAACGCGGCCTCGGCCACGGGCGCGCGGCGACCTGCCCCAGACCTGCCACCACCACGTCAGCGGTGAGTGCACTCGCACGCAGGGGTCAACAGTTCCCCCCTTTTATCTAAGGGATTTCACAGAACGCGCCCGCAGGGTCCTTCAGGCGAGTAACCGGGTCGACGGCGAAGCTAACATCGAGATCGAGCCAGCCGGTGTAGCCGCCGACGACCTCGATGCATGGACTGTGAATCGATGGAGGAGTCTTGGTCGACACCCTGCACCCCCCTGTGCCGCTGCCTACCAAGCGGAGCTGCCCCTTCGATCCGCCGGACGGCTACGCCCCGCTGCGCGAGCAGGAGCGGATAACGCGCATGAGTTATCCGGACGGCACGCCCGGGTGGCTCATCACCCGCTATGCCGAAGCAAAGGAACTTTTCACCCACAAGAGCTTCAGTGCGCGCCAGGAAGGGCTGCTTTCCCCCGTCCCCACGGAGCTGGCGTACGAAGGTCCGGCCGATCCGGGCGCTTTTGCGAAGACGGACGACCCGGTCCACAGCAAGTATCGCAAGCTGGTCACCGGCTTTTTCACGGTCCGGCGCACGCGTCAGATCACCCCCATGATCGAGCGAATCGTGCACGAGCAGCTCGACGATCTGGAAGAGGCCGGGCCGGGCGCCGACCTGGTGGAGGTCTTCACCGAATCCGTTCCCTCCCGGGTCATGTGCGAAATGATCGGCGTCCCCGAATCGGAGCGGAAGAGCCTCCAGCGTCATGTGGAGACGCTCGGTCGGCTCTCCTCCACCGTTCCCGAGGCGCTCGCCGCCGTGTCCGGGATGAGCGGGTTCCTGGCCCGCTTCGTCCCCAGCCGCATCAACGATCCTCGGGACGACATCCTCGGGGACCTCATCCGCGGCGGGCAGCTCACCGAGCAAGAACTCATGGGCATGACCGCCACGTTGATCAGCGGGGCCTTCGACACCACGGGCAACATGCTCGCCATGGGCATCTACACCCTGCTTGAGCACCCCGATCAACTGGCCAAGCTCCAGGAGGACCCGGAGCTCATGGGGGCCGCCGTCGAAGAGCTCCTCCGCTTCCTCACCATCTCCCACCTCGGGGCCAGCCGGTGGGCGCTCGAAGATGTCGAGTTCGCCGGTCAGGCCATCAAGAAGGGCGAGGTGGTCACGGTCGCCCTGCCCGCCGTCAACCGCGACCCCGAGCGCTACGAGAACCCCGATCAGCTAGACATCGGTCGTACGGATCACGGGCACCTGGGGCTCGGCCACGGCGTCCACCAGTGTCTCGGCCAGCACCTCGCCCGCACGATCCTGCGCGTCGGCTACGAGGCCCTGTTCGACAGGTTCCCCACGCTGCGACTGGCCGTACCGGCTGATGAGGTCCCGATGCGGGACGACTGCGTGCACTACGGCCCCAGGTCGCTTCACGTCACCTGGGACGACTGATCGAGACGTACAAGCGGTGAATGCGACGGACGGTGGGGCGTTCTCCCGCCGTCCGTCACCGTCATGCAAGAGGGCCCACAGGACATGGACATGTCGGCCCACCTCGAACAACAAGGTAGGACTGAGACCGATGAGGATCACCGCCGACCGTGAGGTGTGCTGTTCGGCGGGCCAGTGCGCGTTGATCGCGCCTGACCTGTTCGACCAGAGCGACGAGGACGGCTCCGTCGTTGTGCTCGACGCACAGCCCGACAGCGGACAGCTCGGCGTTCTGCGTGAGGTCATATCCCGTTGCCCGACCGGTGCGATCCGCCTCGAAGAAGACCCGGGCGCGTAAAAACAGGGCCTGAGATTTCGGGGGCACGA
Source organism: Streptomyces sp. HSW2009 (assembly GCF_040240285.1). NCBI lineage: Bacteria > Bacillati > Actinomycetota > Actinomycetes > Kitasatosporales > Streptomycetaceae > Streptomyces > Streptomyces sp. HSW2009. The sequence continues at coordinate 32,755 of NZ_JBEHZD010000007.1, forward strand.
ATGCCGCCGGAGAACGTGGTCGTGGCAAGGATCACATGGTTGGTGAAGCGCCACTGAAACCGAACCCCCGGAAAGCACGTCCGAGGGGTCAACCATGCCTGAGTGGGTTTCTAGGGTTTCCCTTACGGAACCAGGGCTAATGTGGCCGGTGTCCGTCTGGCAATGCGTGTTTTCGTAACTTTCAGATCCGTTGCGCTCTTCCAGTGAACGACGCGTCAAGTGTGGAGTTTCTGATGCCTGCTGCATCCAACCAGAACAAAGCCGTTGAAGCGCTGCGCAAGTCGTTCAAGGAAATCGAGCGGCTCCGGCGTCAGAACCGCCAGCTCATCAGTTCGGCCACCGAGCCCATTGCCATCATCGGTATGGCCTGCCGATTTCCGGGTGGAGTGAATTCCCCCGAGGCGCTGTGGCGCCTGGTCGCCGATGGAGCGGACGCCATCTCGCCCTTCCCGACGAACCGCGGCTGGGACGTCGAGGGGATCTACAACCCGGACCCGGACCACCCGGGGACCAGTTACGTTCGCGAAGGCGGCTTCCTCCACGACGCGGATCAATTCGACTCCGCGTTCTTCGGCATCCCGCCCCGCGAGGCCCTGGCCATGGACCCGCAGCAGCGGCTGCTCCTTGAGACGTCGTGGGAGGTCATGGAGCGGGCGGGCATCGACCCAGCGTCGTTGCGCGGCAGCCAGACAGGCGTCTTCACCGGCGCCATGCACACCACTTACGCCTCCGAGGCCGCGCAGATTCCGGACGAGATCGAGCCGTACCTCCACAACGGCGCGACCACCAGCATCGCCTCGGGCCGTGTCTCCTACACCTTCGGCTTCGAAGGCCCCGCGCTGACGGTGGACACCGCCTGCTCGTCGGCGCTGGTCGCGCTGCACCTGGCCGCGCAGGCGCTGCGTCAGGGCGAGTGCTCCATGGCGCTGGTCGGCGGTGCGACGGTCATGGTGAGCCCCAAGGGCTTCGCCACCTTCAGCCGCCAGCGCGGCCTTGCCGCCGACGGCCGGTGCAAGGCGTTCGCCGACGCTGCCGACGGCACCGCATGGTCCGAGGGCATCGGTGTGCTGCTGGTGGAACGGCTGTCCGACGCGCGGCGCAACGGGCACCAGATCCTGGCGGTGGTGCGCGGCTCCGCCGTGAACCAGGACGGCGCGAGCAACGGCCTGACGGCCCCCAACGGCCCCTCTCAGCGCCGCGTGATCCGGCAGGCCCTGGAGAACTGCGAGCTGACCACCAGCCAGATTGACGCGGTGGAGGCGCACGGTACGGGTACGACGCTGGGTGACCCGATCGAGGCGCAGGCGCTGCTGGCCACGTACGGCCAGGACCGGCCGGAGGGACGGCCGCTGTGGTTGGGCTCGCTGAAGTCGAACCTCGGCCACGCACAGGCCGCTGCCGGTGTGGCCGGCGTCATCAAGATGGTGATGGCGATGCGGCACGGCGTGCTGCCGAAGACGCTGCACGTGGATGAGCCGTCGAGCCACGTGGACTGGTCCGAGGGCGAGGTCGAGCTGCTGACCGAGTCCAGGCCGTGGCCGGAGACGGGCGAGCCGCGCAGGAGCGGTGTGTCCTCGTTCGGTGTGAGCGGGACGAACGCGCATGTGATCCTGGAGCAGGCGCCGGAGGTTGAGGCGGCCGAGGAGCCTGCCGACGACGGCGACGGCATCACGGGGCCGGTGGCCTGGGTGGTGTCGGGCAAGAGCGACACCGCGTTGCGGGCGCAGGCGGGGCGGTTGCGGGAGTTCGTGGCGGAGCGTCCGGAGCTGGGCGCCGCCGATGTGGCGCTCTCCCTGGCGACGACCAGGTTCGCGTTCGAGCAGCGCGCCGTGGTGACCGGAACCAGCCGTGAGGAACTCCTCGAACGCCTGGAGGCGGTGGCCGAGGGCGCGAAGCTCCCCGGTGTGGTCTGGGGAAAGGACGCCGAAACACCGGGTCGTTCGGTGTTTGTGTTCCCGGGTCAGGGTGCGCAGTGGGTGGGTATGGCGGTGGGGTTGTTGGACTCCTCGCCGGTGTTTGCTGAGGCGGTGGGTGAGTGTGAGTCGGCTCTGTCGGTCCATGTGGACTGGTCGTTGACGGATGTGTTGCGTGGTGCTGAGGGTGCGCCTGGTTTTGACCGGGTGGATGTGGTGCAGCCGGTGTTGTTTGCGGTGATGGTGTCGTTGGCGAAGTTGTGGCGTTCGGTGGGTGTGGAGCCGGATGCGGTGATGGGTCACAGTCAGGGTGAGATCGCCGCTGCTTGTGTGGCGGGTGCGTTGTCGTTGGAGGATGCCGCGAAGGTGGTGGCGTTGCGGTCGCAGGCGATTGCTGTTGGGCTTGCTGGCCGGGGTGGGATGGTGTCGGTGGGTCTTGGGGTTGACCAGGCGCGGGAGCGTATCGCTGCTTGGGGCGGTGCGATTTCGGTTGCTGCGGTTAATGGTCCGGGTTCGGTTGTGGTGGCTGGTGATCCGGGTGCGTTGGATGAGATGGTCGCGGAGCTTGAGGGTGAGGAGGTGCGGGTTCGTCGGGTTCCGGTGGACTACGCCTCGCATTCGGCGCATGTGGAGTCGATCCGTGAGGAGTTGCTGAAGGTTCTGGCGGACCTGGAGCCGCGTACCGCTGAAGTGCCGTTCTACTCAACGGTTTCCGGTGAGCTGGTGGACACGGCTGGCCTGGACGCGGAGTACTGGTACCGGAACCTGCGCCAGACGGTGGAGTTGGAGTCCACGACTCGCCTTCTGCTCGATGAGGGCCACACCGTGTTCATCGAGGTGAGCCCGCATCCCGTACTCACCCTGCCCGTGCAGCAGACCGTCGAGGATGCTGAGACGCAGGCCGTGGTCGTGGGCACGCTGCGGCGGGACGAGGGCGGGACCGAGCGGTTCCTGACCTCCGCAGCCGAGCTTCACGTCAGCGGAGCAAGCATTGACTGGCGGAAGGTGTTCGCCGGACACGGTGGTCGGCAGGTTGAGTTGCCGACGTATGCCTTCCAGCGGGAGCGGTTTTGGCTTGATGTTCCTGCGGGTGTGGGTGATGTGGGTTCGGTGGGGTTGGGTTCGTTGGGGCATCCGTTGTTGGGTGCGGTGGTGTCGTTGGCGAGTGGTGGTGGGGTGTTGCTGAATGGGCGGTTGTCGTTGGCTACGCATGAGTGGTTGGCGGATCATGCGGTGCATGGGGTTGTGTTGTTGCCGGGGACGGCGTTTGTTGAGTTGGCGGTGTTGGCTGGGGATCAGGTGGGTTGCGGTCGGGTTGAGGAACTGATCCTGGAGGCGCCGTTGATCATGCCTGAGGTGGGTGGGGTGCAGCTTCAGGTTGAGGTGGGGGAGGTGGATGCTTCTGGCTTCCGTGAGGTGAGTGTGTTCTCGCGGGAGGAAGCGGAGGGTGAGGGTGGTGCTTGGACGCGGCATGCTCATGGTCTGTTGGGTTCGGCTGTGTCTGGCCCCGAGGCCCAGTTTGACTTTGGTGTGTGGCCGCCGGTGGGGGCTGAGTTGGTTGATGTGTCGGGTGAGTATGTGCGGGCGGCGGAGAATGGGTTGGAGTATGGGCCGGTTTTCCAGGGGTTGAGGCGTGCGTGGCGGCGTGGTGGTGAGGTGTTTGCGGAGGTTGGGCTTGTGGAGGGTGAGCGGGAGCGGGCGGGTCGGTTTGGTTTGCATCCGGCGTTGTTTGATGCGGCGTTGCATGCGTTGGGTGTGAGTGGGGGTTTGGTGGGTGGTTCGGGGAGTTTGTTGCCGTTTTCTTGGCGTGGGTTTGTTTTGGAGGCGGTGGGTGCGACGTCGTTGCGGGTGCGGTTGGCGTTGGTGGGTGAGGGTTCGGATGCGGTGTCGGTGTGGGTGGGGGATGAGTCGGGGCGTGGGGTGGCGTCGGTTGAGTCGTTGGTGTTGCGGCCGGTGGATGCGGGTCAGTTGAGTGGTGTGGGTGGGGTGGTGCGGGATGGGTTGTTCCGGGTGGAGTGGGTGGATGCGCCCGGGCCTGTGGTGGCAGGTGAAGTGGCGTCGGGGACTGAGGTGGTGCGGGTTGTCTCTGGTGGTTCGGATGTGGTGGGTGAGGTGTATGGGCAGGTCCTTGAGGTGTTGGGGCGGGTGCAGGCGTGGGTGGGGGATGAGGGTGTTGTGGGTGAGCGGTTGGTGGTGGTGACCCAGAGGGCTGTGGATGCGGGCGATGGCGATGGTGTGGTGGATTTGGGTGGGGCTGCGGTGTGGGGTTTGGTGCGGTCGGCGCAGTCGGAGAATCCCGGGCGCCTGTTGCTGGTGGACACCGATGATTTGGAGGGTGTCGACGCTCTGCTTCCTGGGGTGTTGGGTTTGGGTGAGGAGCAGGTGGTGGTGCGGTCGGGTGTGGTGCGGGTGCCGCGTTTGGGTCGGGTGGTGTCTTTGGGTGAGGTTCCGGAGTCGGGGGTGTTTGGTTCTGGTGCGGTGTTGGTGACGGGTGGTACGGGTGTGTTGGGTGGTGTGGTGGCTCGGCATCTGGTGGCCCGGCATGGGGTGCGGAAGTTGGTGTTGCTTTCTCGTCGTGGTGCGGGGGCCGAGGGTGCGGAGGGGTTGCGGGCGGAGTTGGAGGCCGCGGGTGCTGAGGTGGTGATCGCGGCGTGTGATGCCGCGGATCGGCGGGCCCTGGCTGAGACGTTGTCGGGGTTGCCTGAGGGTTTTGGGCTCAGTGGTGTGGTGCATGCGGCGGGTGTGTTGGATGACGGGTTGTTGACGTCGTTGACGCGTGAGCGGGTTGAACCAGTGTTGCGGGCGAAGGTGGACGCGGCGTGGAACCTGCATGAGTTGACCGAGGGGTTGGACCTGTCGGCCTTCGTGTTGTTCTCTTCGGCTGCTGGTGTGTTGGGTGGCGCGGGGCAGAGCAATTACGCGGCGGCGAATGTGTTCCTGGATGGTCTGGCGTCGTGGCGGCGGGCTCGGGGGTTGCCGGGTGTGTCGATGGCGTGGGGCCTGTGGGCCGAGGCCAGCGGCATGACCGGACACCTCGGCGAGGACGACGTCCAGCGGATATCCCGCTCGGGCCTGGTGCCATTGGCCACGGATGAGGGGCTTGAGCTGTTCGACGCGGCCCTGGTCTCGGATGCGGTTGTTCCGGCTCTCTTCCGGCTGGACATCCCGGCGCTGCGTGCGCAGGGCGCCGAACTCCCCGTCCTCTTCCGCAACGTCGTGCCCGGGATGACGGTCCGGCGCGTCGTGGGTGCCGGAGCCGTGGACGACATCGCCGCCCGTCTGTGGCGGCGACTGACCGGCATGCCCGAGGCCGATCAGGAGCAGTTCCTGCTTGAGGAGCTGATCCGCGTCCAGGCGGCTGCCGCCTTGGGACACGCGAAGTCGGACACGGTCGAGGTGGGACGGCCCTTCAAGGAACTGGGCTTCGACTCGCTCACGGCCGTGGAACTGCGGAACCGACTGAGTGCGGAAACGGGTCTGCGCCTCCCGGCCACGCTTGTCTTCGACTACCCGAACCCGACCGTACTGGCGGGCTATCTGCGCTCGGAGATCCTGGGGGAGCAGAACGCCGCCGTCGCGGCGCCGGCGGCGGGCACGTCCGCCAACACCTCGGCGGACACGGACGACGACCCGATCGCGATCGTCGCCATGAGCTGCCGCTTCCCCGGTGGGGTGCAGACGCCCGAGGAATTCTGGCACCTGGTGATGGGGGGTACCGACGCCACCGCCTCGCTCCCGTCCAACCGCGGCTGGGACCTTGAGACGACGTACGACCCGGACCCCGCGCGCGAGGGCACGTACTACGCCCGCAACGGTGGCTTCCTCTACGACGCGGACCAGTTCGACCCGACGTTCTTCGGGATCTCGCCGCGCGAGGCGCTGTCGATGGACCCCCAGCAGCGGCTCCTGCTGGAAACCTCGTGGGAGGCGTTCGAGCGGGCCGGCATCGACCCCGAGTCGGCGAAGGGAAGCCGGACCGGAGTCTTCGTCGGCGTTGTGTACAACGACTACGGCACCCGGCTACAAGGGAACGCCCCCGAAGGCTTTGAGGGCTATCTCGGCACCGGCAGCGCGGGCAGCGTGGCATCAGGTCGTATCTCGTACACCTTGGGCCTGGAAGGGCCCGCGGTGACGGTGGACACGGCGTGCTCGTCGTCGCTGGTCGCGCTGCACCTCGCGGTCCAGGCGCTGCGTCAGGGCGAATGCGACTTGGCGCTCGCCGGTGGCGCGACGGTGATGTCCACCCAGGCCGGGCTGGTGGACTTCAGCCGTCAGCGCGCGCTGTCCGCCGACGGCAAGTGCAAGGCGTTCAGTAATGACGCAGACGGATTCGGATTCGCCGAAGGCGTCGGGCTGCTGCTCGTCGAGCGGCTGTCGGACGCCCGCCGCAACGGCCATGAGGTGCTGGCCCTGGTCCGGGGCTCGGCGGTCAACCAGGACGGTGCGTCGAACGGCCTGACCGCCCCGAACGGACCGTCGCAGCAGCGGGTGATCCGCGCGGCGCTCAAGACCGCCCGTCTGTCGGGCGCCGACGTGGACGCGGTGGAGGCGCACGGTACGGGTACGTCGTTGGGTGACCCGATCGAGGCGCAGGCGCTGCTGGCCACGTACGGCCAGGACCGCCCCGAGGGCCAGCCGTTGTGGCTGGGATCGGTGAAGTCGAACATCGGCCATTCGCAAGCGGCGGCCGGTGTGGCTGGTGTCATCAAGATGGTGATGGCGATGCGGCACGGTGTGTTGCCCAAGACCTTGCATGCGGGGGAGCCGTCGGAGCATGTGGATTGGTCGGCGGGCGCGGTATCGCTCCTGACTGAGCCGACCCCGTGGCCGGAGACGGCTGGGCGGCGCCGTGCTGGTGTGTCGTCCTTCGGCGTGAGCGGGACGAATGCGCACGCGATTCTGGAGGAGGCGCCGGAGGCCGAGGTGGTCGAGGACGCCGAGCCCGAGGCCGTCGACGGTCCGGTGGCTTGGGTGGTGTCGGGTCGTAGTGCGGCTGGGTTGCGGGCGCAGGCTGGGCGGTTGCGGGAGTTCGTGGCGGGGCGTCCGGAGCTGGGTGTTGCTGATGTGGCGCGGTCGTTGGTGTCGTCGCGTTCGGTGTTTGAGCACCGTGGTGTGGTGACGGGTGCTGGTCGTGCGGAGCTTTTGGCGCGGTTGGGTGCGTTGGCCGGGGACGAGGTGGTCTCGGGTGTGGCGCGTGGTGTGGCGGATGTGCGTGGGCGTTCGGTGTTTGTGTTCCCGGGTCAGGGTGCGCAGTGGGTGGGTATGGCGGTGGGGTTGTTGGACTCCTCGCCGGTGTTCGCGGAGGCGATCGGTGAGTGTGAGTCGGCGCTGTCGGTCCATGTGGACTGGTCGTTGACGGATGTGCTGCGTGGTGCCCCGGGTGCGCCTGGTTTTGACCGGGTGGATGTGGTGCAGCCGGTGTTGTTCGCGGTGATGGTGTCGTTGGCGAAGTTGTGGCGTTCGGTGGGTGTGGAGCCGGATGCGGTCATGGGTCACAGCCAAGGCGAGATCGCCGCTGCTTGTGTGGCGGGTGCGTTGTCGCTGGAGGACGCCGCGAAGGTGGTGGCGCTGCGGTCGCAGGCCATCGCTGCTGGGCTTGCTGGGCGTGGCGGGATGGTCTCGGTCGGGCTTTCGGTCGACCAGGTCAGGGAGCGCATCGCGGCCTGGGACGGCGCGATTTCGGTCGCCGCGGTCAATGGTCCGGGCTCGGTTGTCGTCTCCGGTGATCCCGTTGCGCTGGACGAGATGGTCGCGGAGCTTGAGGGTGAGGAGGTGCGGGTTCGTCGGGTTCCGGTGGACTACGCCTCGCACTCGGCGCATGTGGAGTCGATCCGTGAGGAGTTGCTGAAGGTCCTGGCGGACCTGAAGCCGCGTACCGCTGAAGTGCCGTTCTACTCAACGGTCTCTGGTGAGTTGGTGGACACGGCCGGACTGGATGCCGAGTACTGGTACCGGAACCTGCGCCAGACCGTGGAGCTTGAGGCCACCACCCGCACCCTGCTTGGCAGTGGCCACACCGTGTTCATCGAGGTGAGCCCGCATCCCGTACTCACCCTGCCGGTGCAGCAGACGGTGGAGGCCGCCGAGGCGCAGGCCGTGGTCACCGGCACGCTGCGGCGCGATGAGGGCGGGACCGAGCGGTTCCTGACCTCCGCCGCCGAGGTGTTTGTGCGGGGTGTCACGGTCGACTGGACCGCTCTGATCGGGGGCCGGGGCGCCCGCCGGGTGGACCTGCCGACGTACGCCTTCCAGCGGCAGCGGTACTGGCTGGACGCCATCTCGGCTGCCGGGGTGGCGACCGGCGGTGACGGCTTGAGCGCCGATGCGGTGGACGCCCGGTTCTGGGAAGCGGTGGAGCGCGAGGACCTGGAGTCGCTGGTCCGTACGTTGGAGGTGGAGGGTGCGGAGGCGCAGTCGTCGTTGACGGCGCTGCTTCCCGCGCTGTCGTCCTGGCGTCGTCAGCGGCGTGAGCAGAACACGGTCGAGAGCTGGCGTTACAAGGCGGTCTGGAAGCCCCTGGCATCCGCGTCCGAGTCGACGCTCTCGGGCACCTGGCTCGTGGCCGTCTCGGAAGCCTGTGGTGACGAGACTCTGACTGCCGCCGCGCTGGATGGCTTGGCCGGCCGTGGTGCGCGTGTCGTCTCCGTGGTCGTCGGGGCGACGGATGACCGCGAGGTGGTCACGGAGCGGCTGCGTGCGGCGCTTGACGGGGCTGGGGTGGAGCCGTCGGGTGTGGCGGGTGTGTTCTCGCTGCTGGCGTTGGACGAGTCGGGGCACGAGTTCTTCGAGGGTGTGCCTGCTGGGTTTGCCGCGACGGCGGGGCTGGTCCAGGGACTGGGTGATGCGGGTGTGGTTGCTCCGCTGTGGTGTGCCTCGCGGGGTGCGGTGTCGGTGGGTCGTTCCGACCGGCTGGTGAGCCCGGTGCAGTCGCTGGTGTGGGGCCTGGGCCGGATTGTGGGGGCGGAGTACCCCCAGCGCTGGGGTGGGCTCGTCGATCTGCCTGAGGCGTTGGATGAGCGTGCCGTGTCGCGGCTGGTCGGGGTGCTGTCCGCGGAGGGCGGCGAGGACCAGGTTGCGGTGCGCGGTTCAGGTGTGTTCGTCAAGCGGTTGGTGCGGGCTTCCGTGCCTGAGGCCACTGGTGTCGATGGGTGGCGTTCCAGCGGTTCGGTGTTGGTGACCGGTGGTACGGGTGCGTTGGGCGGCCATGTGGCGCGTTGGTTGGCGCGTACGGGTGCTGAGCATCTGGTGTTGACCAGCCGCCGTGGCTTGGAGGCCGAGGGCGCCGTCGAGTTGAAGGCGGAGCTTGAGGGGCTGGGTGCGCGGGTGACGGTGGCGGCGTGTGATGCGGCGGACCGTGTGGCGTTGGCGGCGGTGCTGGAAGCGATTCCGAGTGAGTTGCCGCTGACTGCCGTGGTGCATACGGCGGGTGTGTTGGACGACGGTGTGGTGGATGCCCTGACGGTGGAGCGGGCGGCCGGCGTGTTGCGTCCGAAGGTGGACGCGACGCGGAACCTGCACGAACTGACCGCCGGAATGGACCTGTCAGCCTTCGTGCTCTTCTCCTCCGGCGCCGCCACCCTGGGCGGCCCGGGGCAGGGGAGTTACGCGGCGGGTAACGCGTATTTGGACGCGTTGGCGTTGCAGCGGCGTGCGGATGGTCTTCCCGCGACTTCCATTGCCTGGGGCGCCTGGGCCGGCAGCGGTTTGGCGGTCACCGGGGGGCACGAAGAGCAGATGAGCCGCTCGGGGATGCTGGCCATGCCCCCCGAGCTGGCGATTGCGGCGCTGCACCAGGCGTTGGACCACGATGAGACGTTCCTCGCCGTCGCGGACATCGACTGGACACGTTTCGAAGCGGACTCTTTCGACACCCCCCTCTTCCGCGAGTTGCGCAGCGCGCCGACCACGGCCACGGGGAAGCAGCCCACGCCGGGCAGTGCCGACCGCGGGCGGGCGGAACTCCACGACCGGCTGGAACCCCTGCCCCGGGAGAAGCGCGAAGCCGCGCTGCGCGACCTGGTGCGTGCCCAGGCCGCCGATGTCCTCGCTCACGACAGCGCGGACGCGGTCGCCTCGGACCGTGCCTTCCGCGACCTCGGCTTCGACTCGCTGACCGCCGTTGAGCTGCGCAATCGGATCGGCGCGGCCACCGGGCTCCGGCTGCCGGTCAGCTTGGTCTTCGACTACCCCACGCCCACGGTGCTGGCGCGGTTCCTGAACGGCGAGATGTTCGGTACCGAGGAAGGCGGCGCCGCCGAGATCACGCCGACCCGGTCGGACTCGTTCGACGAGCCCATTGCGATCGTGGCGATGAGCTGCCGCTTCCCGGGCGGCGTGCGGACCCCCGAGCAACTGTGGGACGTGGTGAACGCCGGAGTCGACACGATCTCCGGATTCCCCGACGACCGTGGCTGGGATCTCGACGGGCTCTACGACCCCGACCCGGACAAGCCGGGCAAGACCTATGCGATCACCGGCGGGTTCCTGGACAACATCACCGACTTCGATCCGGACTTCTTCGGCATCTCACCGCGTGAGGCGCTGGCCATGGACCCGCAGCAGCGGCTGCTCCTTGAGACGTCCTGGGAGGCGTTCGAGCGGGCCGGCATCGACCCGGCGGCGTTGCGCGGCAGCCAGGCCGGTGTCTTCATCGGCTCGAACTACCAGGACTACAGCGGCCGGGCGGTCAGCGCGCCGGACGGTGTGCAGGGCTACCTCGGACTCGGCAGCGCGTCCAGCGTCGCCTCCGGCCGCCTCTCCTACACCTTCGGCTTTGAGGGCCCGGCCGTCACGGTGGACACCGCGTGTTCGTCGTCGCTGGTCGCCCTGCACCTGGCCTGCCAGTCGCTGCGCCAGGGCGAGTGCGACATGGCGCTGGCCGGTGGCGTGACGATCATGGCCACGCCGGGCACCTTCGTAGAGTTCAGCGCCCAGCGCGTGCTGTCGCCGGACGGACGGTGCAAGGCGTTCTCCGCCGAGGCCGATGGCACCGGCTGGTCCGAGGGGGTGGGCCTGCTCCTTGTGGAACGGCTGTCGGACGCCCGGCGCCGCGGCCACAAGGTGCTCGCCGTCGTCCGGGGCTCGGCGATCAACCAGGACGGCGCCTCCAACGGTCTTACGGCGCCCAACGGCCCCTCCCAGCAGCGTGTGATCGGCAAGGCTCTGGAGAACGCGGGTCTGTCGGCCGCCGACGTGGACGCGGTCGAGGCCCATGGCACGGGCACCTCGCTGGGTGACCCGATCGAGGCGCAGGCACTGCTGGCCACCTACGGCAAGGAGAGGTCCGAGGACCAGCCGCTGTGGCTGGGTTCCATCAAGTCGAACATCGGGCACACACAGGCCGCCGCCGGTGTCGCGGGAATCATCAAGATGGTGATGGCCATGCGCGAGGGCGTCCTTCCCAAGACCCTCCACGCGGACGAGCCCTCCCCGCACATCGACTGGACCAGCGGCACCGTGTCGCTGCTGAACGAGGCGACCGCGTGGCCGGAGACGGACCGTCCGCGCCGGGCGGCCGTGTCGTCCTTCGGGATCAGCGGCACCAACGCGCACACGATCATCGAGGCGGCCGACCCCGTTGAGTCGTCGTCGCCGGAGACGGTTGGCGATGCCACCGGTTCGCCGACCGGCATTACGGTGGTTCCGTGGCTGCTCTCCGGCACTAACGCCGATGCGCTGAGCGCTCAGGCCGGGCGGCTGCGCGAGTTCGACGGTGTGCGCACCGCGGACGCCGGTGACGTCGCCGACATCGGCTATTCGCTGGCGACCACCCGCTCCGCCCTGCCCTACCGCGCTGCTGTGGTCGCGGAGGACCCGGCGCAGTTCCGTACCGGGCTCGAAGCGCTGGCGGAGAGCAGGAACGCGGCCACGCTGATCCAGGGTGTGGCACGGGCCGAGCACAAGACGGCGTTCCTCTTCTCGGGCCAGGGTGCGCAACGGCTCGGCATGGGACGGGAGTTGTACGACGCCTTCCCGGTGTTCGCCCAGGCGTTGGACGAGGTGTGTGCGCATCTCGACGTGCTGCTCGACCGTCCGCTGAAGGACGTGATGTTCGCGGCCGAGGACGGCGCGGACGCCGAACTGCTGAACCAGACGGCGTTCACCCAGCCCGCGCTCTTCGCCATCGAAGTGGCGCTCTACCGGCTGCTGGAGCACTGGGGCATCACCCCGGACGTGCTGATCGGCCACTCCATCGGCGAGGTCGCCGCCGCCCACGTGGCCGGGGTGTTTTCCCTGGAGGACGCGTGCGCCCTGGTGGCGGCCCGCGGCCGGCTGATGCAGGCGCTGCCCGAAGGCGGCGCGATGGTGGCCGTCCAGGCACCTGAGGAGGAGGTCGCCGCGGCGCTGGCCGGCCGTGAGGCCGAGGTGAGCATCGCGGCCATCAACGGCCCCACGGCCGTGGTCATCGCGGGCGACGAGCCGGCCGTCCTTGAGATCGCCGGACAGTGGGAGCGAGAGGGCCGCAAGACACGCCGCCTGCGCGTCAGCCACGCCTTCCACTCCCCGCGCATGGACGGTGTGCTCGGTGACTTCCGGAAGGTCGTCGAGGGGCTGTTGTTCGCCCCGCCGACCATCTCCCTGGTCTCCAATGTCACCGGTGCCCCGGCCGACGCTGACGAGGTGTGCTCGCCGGAGTACTGGGTCCGGCACGTGCGCGAGGCCGTGCGGTTCGCGGACGGGGTACGGACCCTGGAGAACCTGGGCGTGACCTCGTTCGTCGAGGTGGGCCCGAACGGTGTGCTCACCGCGATGGCGCAGGACTGCCTGACCGCCGCAGAATCCGCTGGTGCGGTCGCTCCCGCCCTCGTAGCCGTGCTGCGCAAGGATCGGCCCGAGCTTCAGTCGCTGACCATGGCGCTGGCCGAACTCCACGTCCACGGCGCCACGGTGAAGTGGGACGCGGTGTTCGCCGGGCACGGTGCCCAGCGGGTGGAGCTGCCCACCTACGCGTTCCAGCGGCAGCGCTACTGGCTCGAAGCCGCGCCGACCACCAGTGAAGATGTGACATCGGCCGGCCTGGACTCGCCCGACCATCCGCTCCTCGGCGCCGCCGTCGCCCTGGCCGAGACCGACACCTATCTGTTCACCGGGCGCCTGTCGGTCGCCACCCAGCCGTGGCTGGCCGACCACGCCTTCGCGGACACCGTCCTCTTCCCCGGCACGGCCTTTGTGGAACTGGCCCTGCGCGCGGCCGAGCAGGTGGGCTACGAGCGGGTGGAGGAACTGACCATCGAAATGCCGTTGGTCCTGCCCGTGCGCGGCGCGGTCCAGATCCAGCTCGCCGTGGGCGACCCCGACGAGTCCGGAGCCCGCTCGCTCAACCTGCACTCCAGGTCCGAAGACGCCCAGCCGGACGACCCGTGGACACGTCACACGACCGGCCTGCTCAGCAGGGACCCGTCCACCACGGCACCGGAGTCCGTGGCCGCCGACTTCGCCGTGTGGCCGCCCGTGGGGGCGAAGGCCATCGACGTGGCGGACCTCTACGACCGGTTCATCGACGTCGGCTTCGCCTACGGCCCGGCCTTCCAGGGACTGCGCGCCGCCTGGCGCCGTGGCGACGAAATCTTCGCCGAGGTCGACCTGCCCGAGACGCAGAAGGACGAGGCCGCGCGCTACGGTCTCCACCCGGCGCTGCTCGACGCGTCGTTGCACACCGTGGCGTTCAAGCCGTCCGGCAGCGACGGCAGCACCCTCCCGTTCTCATGGAACGGCGTGACCCTCCACGCGAGCGGCGCCTCCACGCTGCGCGTACGGCTGACGAGCGTCGGCGAGGACATGATCTCCCTGCACGTCACCGACACCTCCGGCGCGCTCGTCGCCTCGGTCGACTCCCTCGTACTGCGACCCGTGGCCCCGGAGCAGGTCACCTCGGCCCAGCCGTACGAGTCGCTGTACCAGGTCGAATGGGTACCGACCGCCCCGAACATGAGCGGCGCGGCCACCGGACGCTGGGCGCTCGTCGGACCCGACCGGGCCGAGCTGACCGGCGTCCTCGGGTCGGCCGGTGTCACCCTGGACACCTACCCGGACCTCGCGGCCCTGGCCGAGGCCCTCGACGCGGGTGCGACCGCACCCGACGTCGTACTCGCTGCCCACGTGTCCCGCACCGGCCGCACACAGGAGTTGGCACCGGCGGTACGGGAAGCCGGCCACCACGCCCTCGACCTGCTCAAGAACTGGCTGGCCGACGACCGTCTCGGCGCATCCCGGCTGGTGTTCCTCACCCAGGGGGCCATCGCCGCGGGCGACGACACCGATGTGGCCGACCCCGCCAGCGCGGCCGTCTGGGGCCTGGTGCGCTCGGCCCAGTCCGAGAATCCCGGCCGGTTCGTCCTGGCCGACCTGGACGACCAGGACGGCTCGCGCCGGATTCTCCCCGCGGTGCTCACCACCGACGAACCACAGCTCGTGGTACGGAACGGCACGGCCCTGGCCGGCAGGCTGGCCCGGGTAGCGGCACGCGGCAACGCGTCCGAGCAGGGCGACGCGCAGGCGGCCACGACCGGCGTCACCTGGGACCCGCAGGGCACCGTCCTGGTCACCGGGGCGGCAACCGGCCTCGGCGGCCTGGTCGCCAAGCACCTTGTCGGCGCGCACGGCGTACGCCACCTCGTGCTGGTCAGCCGCCGCGGGCGCCCCCCCGCCCGCCCCCGGCCCCGCCCGGCGCGGCCGCCCGCCCCCCCCCGCCCCCCCGGGGGGGGCCCCCGGGGGCCCCCCCCCCCCCCCCCCCCCCCCCCCCCCCCCCCC
>NZ_JBEHZD010000070.1:0-21188 GCF_040240285.1 Streptomyces sp. HSW2009
CCCGGCCCCCCCCCCGCCCCCCCCCCCCCCCCCCCCCCCCCCCCCCCCCCCCCCCCCCCCCCGCCCCCCGGGCCCCCCCCCCGGCGGGGGCGGGGCGGCGCGTTCCACGCCCGCCGCGCCGCCGCCCGCCGCCCGCCGCGCCGCCGCTCCCGCGCCGTCCGCCCCGGCTACGTCGTCTGCGCCACCCGCCCCGTCCGCCCCGTCCACGGCGGCTGCGTCATCCACGTCGTCCGGGTCGCCGGGGGTGTGCGCGGCACGTGATTCGGCCACTCGGGTGGGCGGTGGATGGCGGTAACTCGGCCAGTAATCAAGGGAGTTGAGGTCTTCGGCCGGGCGGGTGGTCGGACGTCGGCCACGGCGGAGGGGGCCGGACCGATCAGAGCGCGGCGAGCGTCAGCTCCACCGAGGCGAGCAGCGCCGCCCGGTCGTCCTGCACCCGGGCGAGCACGCGGAGCCCGTAGTACGCGCCCTGCACCTGCCGGGCCAGCGCCCGGGCCTCGCCGTCGGTGCGGATCTCCCCGGCGGCCTGGCCGAAGGCGAGTACCGCGGTCAGTTCGTCCTCCACCCGGCCGAAGTTCTCCCGTACCGCCGCCCGGATCTCCGGGTCGAGCGCGGCCGATTCGATCGCCGAGTTCACCGCGAAGCAGCCGCGCCGCCCGTCCGGGGACAGGTCGGCGTCGACGGCCTCCACCATCAGCGCGCGCAGCCGGTCGATGACCGGGCCCGGCTGCTGCAACAGCTCGACCTGGTGGGCGGTGGCGGTCTCGCAGTAGCGGCGCAGGGCGCGCACGTAGAGCTGCCGCTTGTCGCCGAAGGCGTTGTACAGGCTCGACGGGCCGAGCCCCGTGCTCTGGCTGAGCTCCCGGGTCGAGGTCGCCTCGTACCCGTGCCGCCAGAACGTCTCCATCGCCGCGTCGATGACGCGCCCCTCGTCGAACCCGCGTGGCCTGGCCATGCCGCCACGGTAAGGGTTTTGGAGCGCCCGCACCAAATGGTGGCAGGGTGTGGCGCACGAGGCTGGGGGTGGCTGTGGGAGCGTGCGTGGCCGTGCGGGCCGACCTGCGGGCCGGCGGTCATGCGGCGCGGGCCGGTGGTCATGCCGTACGGGGCGCGGTGGCGTGTTCGACGGGTTCGGGGGCCTGGCCTGCGGTGGAGGCCGCCGGTCCGTTCGTCGACGGCGGTGTGCGGCGGCCCGCGCGCGCCGCCACGAGGGCGGCGGCCAGGCCGACCGCGGCCAGACCGGCGCCGACCCAGGCCACCGAGGCGAAGCCGTACCCCGCGTCGATGGCCGCCCCGCCGAGCATCGGGGCCAGCGTGTTGCCGACGTTGAACGCGGCCGTGTTGCCCGCCCCGGCCAGCGTCGGAGCCCCGGGGGCGAGCGCGAAGACCCGCGACTGGAGGGCCGGATTGGTCACCCAGGCGACGAAGCCGAGGACGAAGACGAGCGCGACCACCACGCCCGCGTGCCGCGCCGTCAGGGCCAGCGCGGCCGACACCGCGAGCAACCCGACCAGGCCCCAGCCGAGCGTGCGCATCGGGTGCGCCTCGGCGAGCCGACCGCCGGCCGCGATGCCGAGCAACCCACCCACCCCGAACAGCGCGAGCACCCCGGGCACCCACCCCTCGGACACCCCGCTGACATCGGTCAACAGCGAGGCCAGATAGCTGAAGGTGACGATCACCGCGCCGAAGGTGAAGGCGGTGACGGCGTAGGAGAGCCAGAGCTGGGGACGGGCCAGACCACGCAGTTCGGTCGCGGCCGAGTGGCCGGGGGTGGCCGCGCCGCGCCCGTCGGGGACGGCGAACACCGTGCACACCAGGCTGACCAGGGTCGCCGCGGCCACCGCCCAGAACGCGGCGCGCCATCCCGCGTACTGGCTGAGCAGGGTGCCCGCGGGCACGCCGACGATGGTCGCGAGCGTCAACCCGCCGGCCACCGTGGCCACCGCCCGCCCCCGCGCACCCGCGGGTACGAGGCTCACCGCCGCCGCGAGGGCCACGCCCCAGCAGCCCGCGTACACCAGGGCGCTGATGACGCGGGTCGCGAACAGCACCCCGTAACCGGGGGCCAGCGCGCCCACCACGTGCGCGGCGATGAAGACCGCCTGGAGCGCGACGAGCGCGGTACGGCGCGGCCAGCGCAGCGTGGTGAGCGCGAGCAGCGGCGCGCCGACCACCATCCCGATCGCGAACGCGGAGATCAGCAACCCCGCATCGGGAATGGAAACGCCCAGGTCATCGGCGATGTTCGGAAGCAGCCCGGAGAGCATGAACTCCGAGGTGCCCTGCGTGAAGATGACGAAGCCGAGGATGTAGACCGGCAGCGGCACGGTGTCCTCCGGGAGGGGATGGGGTGGGGTGAGTCGGCGTGAGGGGTGGTGCGGGCGAGCGGGTCGCCATTTTGGAGCGGTCGCTTCATAAATGGGGTCCGCGCGGGCCGGTGGCGCCGTCGGTTGCGCGCCGCTGCGGACCCTAGCATGTTGTGGAGCGACTGCTTCAAAATTCGTGTACGCGTACCCGCAGCCGCCCCGCCGCCCCGGCACCCCCTGCGCGGGGCCGACGGGCCGACGGGGCGACGGGGCGGCGGAACGGCGAAACGGCTACGTACGGAGGGCCGCTGTCGCGGTCAGTCGATCAGCGCGCGATGTCCGCGTACCCCACGATGTCCTTCGGGCTGCGCGACCCCGGCCCGGTGTACCGGGCGGAGGGGCGGACCAGGCGGCCGGTGCGCTTCTGCTCCAGGATGTGCGCGCTCCAACCGGCGGTGCGGGCACAGGTGAACATCGAGGTGAACATGTGCGCCGGGACCTCGGCGAAGTCCAGCACGATGGCCGCCCAGAACTCCACGTTGGTGGCGAGCACCCGGTCCGGGCGGCGCGCGTGCAGCTCTTCGAGCGCGGCCTTCTCCAGCGCCTCGGCCACCTCGAAGCGCGGCGCCGCCAGCTCGCGCGCCGTGCGGCGCAGCACCCGGGCGCGCGGGTCCTCGGCCCGGTAGACGCGGTGCCCGAAGCCCATCAGCCGCTCGCCGCGGTCCAGCGCGCCCTTGACGTAGGCGGTCGCGTCGCCGGTGCGCTCGATCTCCTCGATCATCCCGAGCACCCGGGACGGCGCGCCGCCGTGCAGCGGGCCCGACATCGCGCCGACCGCCCCGGAGAGCGCCGCCGAGACGTCGGCGCCGGTGGAGGCGATGACGCGGGCGGTGAAGGTCGAGGCGTTCATGCCGTGCTCGGCCGCCGAGGTCCAGTACGCGTCCACGGCCGCCACGTGCCGCGGGTCCGGCTCGCCGCGCCAGCGCCGCATGAACCGCTCCACCACGGTCTCGGCCTTGTCGATCTCGCGCTGCGGCACCATCGGCAGCCCCTGGCCGCGCGCGGACTGCGCCACGTACGACAGGGCCATCACGGCCGCCCGCGCCAGGTCCTCGCGGGCCTGCTCGGCGTCGATGTCCAGCAGCGGCCTGAGCCCCCACACCGGCGCCAGCATGGCGAGCGCCGACTGCACGTCCACCCGGATGTCGCCGGAGTGCACCGGGATCGGGAACGGCTCGGCCGGCGGCAGGCCCGGATTGAACGCGCCGTCCACCAGCAGGCCCCACACGTTGCCGAACGAGACGTGGCCCACCAGATCCTCGATGTCCACGCCGCGGTAGCGGAGCGCGCCGCCCTCCTTGTCGGGCTCGGCGATCTCCGTCTCGAACGCGACGACTCCTTCGAGCCCGGGTACGAAGTCGGTCATGAGGTGGCTCCTCTGCGAGTGGTGAACGAGGCGGCGCGTGGCCGCATCGCCAGGTCTGGGAGGCCGGCGCGGTTGCACGGCCGCACATGCGGCTCGCGCTCCGGTTCGGCGGCCCCGACCGCGGTCCCGCGCGGCGTGGTGGTCATCCAGTCGCGTACGGATCGGGCCGAGAGGGGGGTGGTGGTACGGCTCGGTGCGGGGACCGGCCACGATAGTGCGTGGTGTGCGGATGCCACAGTGGGACAGTCGATGATTTTGGTGGGTTCCTCACCTGCGGGGAAGCGTGAGAAGAGGCACACTGCCCCCTTCCACCCGAGAGGGTTACCCGCGGGCGGCCCGGGGCAGCGTCAAGTGACTTCACCCCGATGCTGCAAGATATGCGCGTGTCCCATGCCGACCCGCACCAGCCGCGCGTCCACGACCCCGCCGCCATGCGTGAGCAGTACCGCGGCGCGGGGTTCTCCGAGGCCGACCTGGCCGCCACTCCCTTCGCCCAGTTCACCCACTGGTTCGAGGAGGCCGTCGACAGCGGGCTGCACGAGCCGAACGCGATGGTCCTCTCCACCGTCGACGAGACCGGCCGCCCGCACGCCCGCACCGTGCTGCTCAAGGGGTACGACGAGCGCGGCTTCGTCTTCTTCACCAACTACGGCTCCCGCAAGGGCCGCCACCTCGCCGCCAACCCCGCCGTCTCGCTGCTCTTCCCCTGGCACGCGCTGGCCCGCCAGGTCATCGTCACCGGCGTCGCGGAGCGCACCGGACGCGACGAGACCGCCGCCTACTTCCGCACCCGCCCGCACGGCTCCCAGTTGGGCGCCTGGGCCAGCCGCCAGTCCGAGCAGGTCGGCTCCCGCGCGGAACTCGACGCGATGTACGCCGAACTCGCCGACCGCTACCCACCGGGCGAACAGGTCCCGGTCCCGCCGCACTGGGGCGGCTTCCGCATCACCCCCGACACGGTGGAGTTCTGGCAGGGCAGGGCCAACCGGCTGCACGACCGCCTGCGGTACGTCCGTACGGGGGCGGCCGGGGCCGAAGCGGACCCGTGGCAGGTGGAGCGGCTGTGCCCGTAGCGGGCTGATGATGGTCGGTCGCCGCGCGCGGGGACCAGCCGCCAGTCACCACGGGCAGGGAGCGCAGCCGGGCACCACAGGCAGAAAACGCAGACGACCCCCGAGTCGCTTCCCGGATGCCGGAACGGCACCTCGGGGCCGGTCGGACGTACCGGCGACTCGCGGGTCGGGTGACTGCTTGGGATTGGCCAGCCGCACACGCCTTCGCGTGCGCGTCCGGCATTGCGCGGCTCGCACCTTCGGCCCCGTAGCACGGGGATCGGGTGCGGGCGGGATGCGACGGCGGACGACTAGCCCGCAGTCACCTCACGCGTCCGGATCTTGTACATCGGCCGAACCACCTCCCTTCTCGTGTGCCCACACCGTAAGTACGGGCGCGGACCCCTCACAACCGAATTTCCGGCAGGCATCTCTGGCAGGCAACGATTTCGGCGAAGGTGGTGTGGTGCGCGTCACGTTCGAGTTGAATGTTTCGACGTGCGGCTGCCGACCGGCACCGGTCTGCCGCACCGCCGCACCTGCCGTACGGCACACACCACGCACACACCACACGCACACGCGCGTACGTGCCGCGCACGGCCCTACGCACGGCACACACAGCCACGTCCAGCCTGTCTAGCAGGGGGTGACCGGTGACCGCTCCGCAACGCTCCGACCCCGCCCGTTCGTCGGGTTCCACGGCCGCGTCGGGTGCCGCGGGCCCCGAGGACGGCCCGACCACCAGCCCACCGGCCGACGCCGCCGATCCCGCCGGCGCCGCGCGCACCGCGGACCACGGTGACTTCGACCTGCTCGCCGCGCTGCTCGACGGCATGGACGCGGCGCTGTGCGCCTTCGACGCCGAGGGCACCGTCACGCACTGGAACCGGGAGGCGGAACGCGTACTCGGCTGGCCACCGGCCGAGGCGATCGGCCGGCGCGGCCTGGCCGGCTGGGCGCTGCGGGCGTCCGACGCGCCCGAGGTGGAGGCGCAGTTGCTCGGCGCGCGGCGCGCCAGCGGTCGCCAGGTACACGAGTTCGCCCTGGTCACCAAGGGCGGCGGTCGGGTGCTCGTACGGGCCCAGACCGCCCCCGTACCCACCGCGGACGGCGCCGCCGGCGTGTACTGCGCCTTCAGCGAGGTGCACGCGCAGATCGACCTGGAACGGTCGATCGCGCTCAGCGAGGCGCTGTTCGACGACGCCTCCTGGGGCGTGGTCCTGGTCGACGCGGACCTGCGCCCCGCGGTGCTCAACGGGCACGCAGCGCGCTCGCTGGGCGCGGCCCGCGCCGAACTCCTCGGCCGCCCGCTCGGCGACCTCATCGACCAGGGCGTGGAGGAGGTCGAGAGCGCGTTCCAGCACGTCCTGGCGGAGGGCGCGCCGCCCGAGCCCACCGAGATCTGGGTGACGGTACGGGGCGAGGGCGCGGCCGTCGGCCAGCCGCCACCGCGCCGCTGTTGGCGCAGCGGCTTCCTGCGGCGGGCCTCGCCGCTGACCGAGGAGGCGGTGCCGCTGGGCGTGGCGTGGATCTTCCGCGACGTCACCGAGGCCAAGCGGGCCGAGCAGGAGAGCGCCCGGATGCGGTTCCGGAGCAACCAACTGCACCGGGCCGCCCGGGCCGCCGCCGAATGCGAGGACCCCTTCGAAGCGGCCACCGTCTACCTCGACTTCGCCCTGGCCGGCTTCGCCGACCACGCCCTGATCGACCTGGTCCGCGAACCGTCCCGGGGCCGCCGGGGCGACCCCACCGGGCATGGTGGCTCCGCCGGCGCCGGCGGTGCGGGCCGTGGTGATGACGGCGGTTACGGGGGCACCGCAGGCGCTGTGGGTGCTGCTGCCGGTGGTGGCGGTACCGCTGGCGGCGCCGGTACGGGGCCCGGGGCCTCGGGTGGAGGCGTTACGGACGGTGCCGAGCGGTTCGGTGATGCCGCTGGGGTGGCTGGTGCCACGAGGAGGGGAGGCGCCGCCGGTACGGGAGATGCCGCCGGTACGGGAGATGCTGTCGGTACGGGCGACGCCGCCGGTGCGGCAGAGGTCGGGGCGGCGGCAGCGGACGCGGGGCCGGACGCCGGGCCGGCCGGCGGCCCGACACTCGGGTACGGAATCTCCGCCCACGACGCATCCGGCCGGGGTGCATCCGCCCACGACACCGCCGCCCATGGCGCGCCCGACCACGGCGCATCAGGCCCCGGCCCCGCCGGTGACGGCGCCGCGCCCTTCGGCGGGCCCTCCAGCCTGCCGGACCGGCCGCCGATCGCGCTGGTCAGGGTGGTGGCGGCGCCCGCAGGCGCGGCCACCGGAGCCGGCCCGAGCACTCCGCTCAGCACCGCGGACGGCATCCCGGTGGCGTACCTACCGGGCCACCCCGCACTCCAGGCCGCCGACCGCTGCGGCTCAGTGCGCGCCAGCGCGGGCCGTACCGACGAGGAGGGCAGCCTCCAGTGGGCGGCGGCGCGCAAGTGGCCCGGCGGCACGGTGCACGGCCTGTGCGCGGTCCTCCGCAGCCGGGGCCGCACCCTGGGCGTGGCCTCGTTCCTCCGCGGAACCAGCCGCCGCGCGTTTGACCGTACGGACGCGGCGTACGCGGAAGACGTGGCGGTACGCGTCGCAGCCGCCATCGACCTGGCCCAACAACTGCGGTAGCGGGGCCCGCCGGGCCGCCGGCCGCTCAGTGCCGGTAGAAGATCCGGTCCCCGTACTCCGTCATCACGCGCCCGTTCCACTCGTGGCCGCCGTCGACGTTGCCGGAGCGCAGCAGGGGCGGTTCGATGCCGCGCGCCACCAGCTCGCCGGCGGCTGCGGCCAACATCGCCTGCATCAGCGCACTGGTCACCACGGTGGACGCCGGGGCGAACGGCGCGGCCACCCCGTCGGCCGTCAGCTCGGCGTCACCCACCGCGATCTTGCTGTCCAGGACCAGGTCGCAGTGGTCCTTGAGGAAGGTGCCCGACGCGTGCCGCGACTTGGTCTCGGTCGCGTACGCCACCGAGGTCACGCCGATCACCTTCAGCCCCAGTGCCCGCGCGTTCTGCGCCATCTCGACGGGCAGCGAGTTCCGACCGGAGAGCGAGATGATCACCAGCAGGTCGCCGGCGACCGCCGGGCTGGTGTCGAGCACCGCGCCGGCCAGCCCGTCCACCCGCTCCAGCGCGCTGCCCAGCGTCGCGGGCACCACGTCGACACCGATCACGCCGGGCACCTGGAGCAGGTTCATCAGGGCGAGCCCGCCCGCGCGGTAGACCACGTCCTGCGCGGGCAGCGAGGAGTGCCCGGCACCGAAGGCGAACAGCCGCCCGCCCGCCTGCACGGTGTCCGCGATCAACGCGCCCGCCTCGGCGATCGGCCCGACACCCTCGTCACGTACGGTGCGCAGCAGGGCGATGGCGGCATCCAGGTACCGCTCGGCCAACTCGGCAGGGACTGACCGCGTGCTCTCGCTCATCGACGAGGGGCCCTTTCCTTCGTTTTTATTTCGTTATTCGGCTGTTATTGCCACGGTGAGCGAGAGGTTTTTCGCTCTTTTCTGGCATCGGCTATCACGCGCCGGACGTGCGTGGCGCGGATCACGTTGCGGTCTGGACCAGTGCCCTGTCAATACATCGCACACCGTCGATCCTGTTCGATGGCGGGAGCGAGCCCCGGTTGTCCGCGGGATGCGTCAGAATTGAGTCCAGGGCCACCGCACGACACATCGAGGGGCACGCACATGTCCGGTTTGATCGATACGACGGAGATGTATCTCCGCACCATCCTGGAGCTCGAAGAAGAGGGTGTGGTCCCGATGCGCGCCCGGATCGCGGAGCGGCTCGACCAGAGCGGCCCCACGGTCAGCCAGACGGTGGCGCGGATGGAGCGCGACGGGCTGGTGACGGTGGCCGGCGACCGTCATCTGGAGCTGACCGACGAGGGGCGCCGCCTGGCCACGCGCGTGATGCGCAAGCACCGGCTCGCCGAGTGCCTGCTCGTCGACGTCATCGGCCTGGAGTGGGAGCAGGTGCACGCGGAGGCGTGTCGCTGGGAGCACGTGATGAGCGAGGCGGTGGAGCGCCGCGTGCTGGAGATCCTGCGGCACCCCACCGAGTCGCCGTACGGCAACCCCATCCCCGGCCTCGAAGAGCTCGGTGAGTCGGCCGAGGTCGACCCGTTCCTGGACTCCGGCATGGTGAGCCTGCTGGAGCTGGAGCCGGGCTCGGAGGGCAAGACCGTGGTGGTGCGCCGGATCGGCGAGCCGATCCAGACGGACCCCCAGCTCATGTACACGCTGCGACGGGCCGGGGTGCAACCCGGTGCGGTCGTCAGCGTGACCGAGTCGGCGGCCGGCGTCATGGTCGGCAGCAGCGGTGAGGCGGCCGAGCTGGAGTCCGCCATCGCCTCCCACGTCTTCGTGGCCAAGCGC
Organism: Streptomyces sp. HSW2009; assembly: GCF_040240285.1. NCBI lineage: Bacteria > Bacillati > Actinomycetota > Actinomycetes > Kitasatosporales > Streptomycetaceae > Streptomyces > Streptomyces sp. HSW2009. The sequence goes on from NZ_JBEHZD010000070.1 coordinate 9,186, forward strand.
TGACACCGCCGTAGGACCCACAGGGCGCCGACCCCCGCCGCGGGGCCGGCGCCCTTCGCGCGTACGTCCGCACGCGCGGGTGCGGGCGGGAACGGGAATCGGCACCCGCGCCCGTGGGCGAACCTGCCGTACGTCCGCACGCGCCTGTGCGGGCGGTGTGGGTGACGCGGGCGGTGCGCGCCGCCGGGGCGCTGCCGTACGGGGCCGCTGGCCGGGCTCCTCCCGCCTCCTGCCCCCCGCTCATGCGCGCGCGTGCCCGCGGGCGATGTAGGCGATGCGGGTGGTGCGCAGTGTCGGAGCGCCATGGGGAGCGCGGCGCAGGCGCGGGCGCACGGGGGCGGCCCCGCGCCGCACGGCGGTGAGCCGATACCGATACCGCGGCCACCCCGCCCACCTGCGGCAACACGGTTTTGCCGGCCCGGAGTTGGGGGAAACCACGCGCCCGCGCGCGTGGCGTGCCACGCTGTCGCTGACGCATACGCGTGCAGGTGCGCTGAGAGCCGGTAGGTGTGGGGCACGCGGGCCCACCGCCGGCGTCTCCCGGGGCTGGGGAGGTGGGCCGGATGGGCCCGTCACATGCGAGGGGCGCCACCGCGCGAAGAACGCCGAACGCCGGCCGTGGGGCCTTGCCCCGGGGCCGCCCGGTGACCGGTTCGGGTACGGACGGTGCCGGTTCGCGTACGGGCCGGGTCGGCGGGTGCGGCCGGGGCAGCGGGCGTACGGGCCGCCGCCTGGTGGTGCGGGGGCGCGGGGCCGGGTGCCTGGCGGTACGGGGCTGTGGGGCCCGGGGCGGGGCCCGGTGCGCTGGCGTGGAGCTGACGGCCGGGGCGGCGGCGTCGGGCGCAGGGCGCGGCACCCGCGATCGGGATGGCCGGCGGTGCGTCACTCGCGACCGGGGCGGCCGGCGCGGCGGGGACGGCCAGTGGTGCCAGTGGGGCGGGGACGGCCGGTGCGGCGGAGGTGGCCGGCGCGACGAGGGCGGGCGAGGCGGCCGGGGGCGGCCCGGCGGCCCACCCGGGGGGGGCGGCCGCCGCGGGCGGGGCGGCGGGGTGGGGCGGGGCGGGGGGGGGGGGGGGGGGCGGCGGGGGGGGCGACCACGGCGGCGCTCCGTCACAGATGAGCGTATACGTCGTCCAGGGAGATGCCGCGGGCGACCATCATCACCTGAACGTGGTAGAGGAGCTGCGAGATCTCCTCGGCGGTGGCGTCGGCGCCCTCGTACTCGGCGGCCATCCACACCTCGGCGGCCTCTTCGACGACCTTCTTGCCGATGGCATGCACGCCCTTGCCCACGAGCTCGGCGGTGCGCGAGGTGCTGGGGTCGCCGGTGGCGGCCTTGTCCTTGAGCTCGGTGAAGAGCTCCTCGAATGTCTTGTTCGCCATGGTGCGCCTAGCCTACGGGGTGCCCGGAGCGGGCTCAGCGCCAGGGTTCGGAGATCGTCCGCAGCGTCGTGGCGGTGGCCACGGCGGCGGTGACGGCCTCGTGCCCCTTGTCCTCGCGAGAGCCGTCCAGCCCGGACCTGTCCAGCGCCTGCTGCTCGTCGTCGCAGGTCAGCACGCCGAAGCCGATGGGCACGCCGGTGTCGACGCTGACCTGGGTGAGCCCGTGGGTGACGCCCTGGCACACATAGTCGAAGTGCGGGGTGCCGCCGCGGATGACCACGCCGAGCGCGACGATCGCGTCGTAGCCGCGGCCGGCGAGCACCTTGGCGACCACCGGGAGCTCGAAGCTGCCGGGCACCCGGACCAGGGTGGGTTCGTCGATGCCGAGCTCGGCCAGCGCGCGCAGCGCGCCGTCCACCAGGCCGTCCATCACCTTCTCGTGCCACTGTGCGGCGACGATGGCGACCCGCAGGTCACCGCAGTTCTTCACGGACAGTACGGGGGCGCCTTGGCCGCTCATGTCTCTCCTCGGTGCGCTGTGCTGCTGTGCTGTTCTCTTGCTGCTGGGGCTGTGCTGTTCTGAACCTTTACTGCGGTGCTGCGGTGCTGCGGTGCTCTTGCCGTGCGGTACGGCCGTTGCTCCCGCTGCGTCGGGGCGCCGCGGGCCCGGGCCTTGCCGCGCCGTCGGGCCGTCCTGCGTCCTGCTCGCTCACATGCTGTGCTGCTGAAGCCCTGGTGAGAAGGGGTGTGCACGGGGTGTTCCGGATTTCGGACGGGTTCGTACGGGGCGGTGGCGGGGCGGGGCCCGGTGGGTGTGGGGGTGCCGGGGCGGGCCCGGAGGGTGTGGGGCCGGGCGGTTGCCGGTGGGGTCACTGGTCGCAGGTGGTGGCCTGGTCCGCGTCGAGCCAGGGCAGTTCGTGGCCCATCCGGTCGCGCTTGGTGCGCAGGTAGCGCAGGTTGTGCTCACCGGCCTTGACCGGCATCGGTTCCCGGCCGGTGATGCGCAGGCCGTGTTCGACGAGGGCGGCGGCCTTGTCCGGGTTGTTGGTCATCAGCCGCATCGAGCGGACCCCGAGGTCGGTGAGGATCTGGGCGCCCGCCGCGTAGTCCCGGGCGTCGGCGGGCAGCCCGAGCTCCAGGTTGGCGTCCAGGGTGTCCCGGCCGCGCTCTTGCAGCTCGTACGCGCGCAGCTTGGACAGCAGCCCGATGCCGCGGCCCTCGTGGCCGCGCAGGTAGAGCACGACGCCGCGGCCCTCGGCGGTGACCCGCGCCAGCGACGCCTGGAGCTGGGGGCCGCAGTCGCAGCGCTGGGAGCCGAAGATGTCGCCGGTCAGGCACTCGGAGTGGACCCGCACCAGGACGTCTTCGCCGTCGCCCAGCTCGCCCTGGACGAGGGCGATGTGCTCGATGCCGTCCACCGCGGAGCGGTACCCGTACGCCTGGAAGTCGCCGAAGGCGGTGGGCAGCCGGGTCTGGGCCTCGCGGCGGACGGTGGGCTCGGCCGCCGCCCGGTAGGCGATCAGGTCCTCGATGGAGATGATCGCCAGGCCGTGCTTGCGGGCGAAGGGCACCAGCTCGGGCAGGCGCAGCATGGCCCCGTCCTCGCCGGCGATCTCCACGATGGCGGCGGCGGGGCGCAGCCCGGCGAGCCTGGCGAGGTCCACACCGGCCTCGGTGTGCCCGTTGCGGGCCAGGACGCCGCCGGTGCGGGCGCGGAGCGGGAAGACGTGGCCGGGGCGGACGAAGTCGGTGGCGGTGCTGTGCGGGTTGGCCAGCAGCCGGATGGTGGCGGCCCGGTCGGCCGCGGAGATGCCGGTGGTGACGCCGTGCTCGGGGCCGGCGTCGACGGAGACGGTGAAGGCCGTACGCATCGCCTCGCTGTTCTGCTCCACCATCTGCGGCAGGTCGAGCCGGTCGATGGTGGTGGCCTCAAGGGGTACGCAGATCAGGCCGCGGCACTCGCTCATCATGAAGGCGACGACCTCGGGGGTGGCCTTTTCGGCCGCGATGATCAGATCGCCCTCGTTCTCCCGGTTCTCGTCGTCGACGACCACCACGGGACGGCCGGCGGCGATTTCGCTGATCGCCCGCTCCACCGGGTCCAGGGCGAGGTCCCGGGGCGCGGGGCGGGCGGGTGCCGCGGCGTCGCTGCGCTCGGTGGCGGGGTGGTGCCAGTTGACGGACGTGGTCATGCGGGCGCTCCTTCCAGAGCGGGCGCGCCCGTACGCGAGCGCAGCCCCCAGTCGCGGGCGCCCCACAGGACGAGCGCGAGGTAGACGACGTAGACCAGGCCGGAGAAGGCCAGGCCACTGCTGAAGGCGAGCGGGACGCCGACCAGGTCCACCAGCAGCCAGGCGAACCAGAACTCGACCAGGCCGCGGGCCTGGGCGACCATCGCGGTGAGCGTGCCGACGAAGATGTACGCGTCGGGCCAGGGGTTCCAGGACAGCTCGGGCACAGCGGTGAACAGGCCGCCGACGGCGAGCGTGCCCGCGGCGGTGCCACCGACGAGCACGGCGCGCTCGCGCCAGCTCGCGAACCGCACCGTTATCTGCCCGCCCTGGTCCTGCCGTCCGGTGTGCCACTTCCGCCAGCCCCAGGCGGCCACGGCCATGACCAGGAGCTGCTTGCCGAGGCCGCCGCTGAGGTGGGCGGCGGCGTACGCGGTGACCAGCACCGCGCCGGCGACGAACTGCACCGGCCAGGTCCACATGGAGCGCCGCCAGCCGAGGGCGAGCGCGCCGAGGCCGAAGAGGTTGCCGATCATGTCGGACCAGATGACGTGCTGGCCGAAGAGGGTGAACGCCTCGTCGCTGAGCCCGTCCGCGAGCCCCTGCCACCAGCTCACCGGGCCACCTCCGCCCGGATGTCGGCCGCGCCCTGGGCGGGGCTGCTGGGTGCGCCGGGCACGGTGCCGTGCGCCAGCAGCCGTTCCACGTACTTGGCGAGCACGTCGACCTCAAGGTTGACCGGGTCGCCGACCTGCTTGTGGCCGAGGGTGGTGAGCGCCAGGGTGGTGGGGATGAGGCTGACGGTGAAGTGGTCGGTGGCGGCGTCGACGACGGTGAGGCTGATGCCGTCGACGGTGATGGAGCCCTTCTCGACCACGTAGCGGGTGAGCTCGGGTGGCAGCGAGACGGTGACGACCTCCCAGTGCTCGGCCGGCTCCCGGTGGGTGATCACGCCGGTGCCGTCCACGTGGCCCTGGACGAGGTGTCCGCCGAGCCGGCCGCCGAGCGCCATCGGGCGCTCCAGGTTGACCCGCGAGCCGGGGCGGAGTGCGCCGAGGCTGGAGCGGTGCAGCGTCTCGGCCATCACGTCGGCGGTGAACGTGCCGTCCTGGACGGCGACGACGGTCAGGCACACGCCGTTGACGGCGATCGAGTCGCCGTGCTGGGCGTCCGCGGTGACCTTGGGGCCGTGGATGCTGAGCCGGGCGGCGCGCGCCGGGGCCGCAGCGGTGGTGCCGGCGGCCGTGCCGGTGGCCGCTTCGAGAGCTTCGGGGGTTTCGGCAGGTGCGTCGCCCAGCTCCTCGATGGCGGCGATCTCACCCAGTTCTTCGACGATTCCGGTGAACACAGTCAGCTCTCCTGAGAGGTGGCGGGATGGTTCGGCCGCTGCGGCACGGCCGTCATCCGCAGGTCGGGGCCGATGCGGGCGACGTCGGTCACGCCTAGCCGCAACGCCTGTCCGATGGTGGTGATTCCGGCGTCAGCGAGCGCGGCGGGTCCGGCGCCCAGCAGGGCCGGCGCGAGGTAGCCGACGACCTTGTCGACCGCGCCGGCGGCGATGAAGGCGCCGGCCAGCCGCGGGCCGCCTTCGAGCAGTACGGATCGCACGTCGCGGGCGTACAGCTCCGCCAGCAGTGCGGTGATGTCGAGGCCGGGGCCGCGTGGCGCGGCCGGCAGCCGCACCACTTCGGCCAGCCCGTCCAGGTGGCGGGCGTCGGCCTGCTGTGAGACGGCGATGAGGGTGGGCGCTGCGGCGTCCAGGACGCGGGCGCCGGGGCGTACGGCGGTGGCGTGGGTGTCGACGACCACCCGCAGCGGCCGGGCGGGCTCGCCCTCGCCGGTGGCGTGCCGGACGGCCAGGTGGGGGTCGTCCAGGCGGGCGGTGCCGGAGCCGACGACGACGGCGTCGGCCCGGGCGCGCAGCCGGTGCACGTCGGCGCGCGCCTCGGGCGAGGTGATCCAGCGGCTGGTGCCGTCGGCCGCCGCGCTGCGCCCGTCGAGCGTGGCGGCGTACTTCCACAGCACGAACGGGCGGCCGGTGCGCACGGAGGTCAGCCACGCCTCGTTGACCTCGGCGGCCTCGGCGGCCAGCAGGCCGCCGGTGACGGCCACGCCGGCCCCGGACAGGGCCGCGGCACCACCGGTGGCCTGCGGGTTCGGGTCGGGTACGGCGTAGACGACGCGGGCCACGCCGGCCGCGATGAGGGCCTGGGCGCAGGGGCCGGTGCGGCCGGTGTGGTTACAGGGTTCCAGGGTGACCAGGGCGGTGCCGCCACGGGCCAGGTCGCCGGCCGCGCGCAGGGCGTGCACCTCGGCGTGCGGTCCGCCGGCCCGCTGGTGCCAGCCCTCGCCGACGACCTGGCCTGCGGCGTCCAGGACGACGCAGCCGACGACGGGGTTGGGGCGGGTGTGGCCGAGGCCGCGGGCTGCCAGCGCGATGGCACGGCGCATCGCGGCGATCTCGCTCGGGGGTGCCTCTTCGGCGGCCACCGGGTCCTCCTGCCTCTTCGGGCACGGACTCCGGGGCTGTCAGGAAATGACAGGAAAACGGACTGAGCACGGCGGGGACACCGAGGCCGGGATGCAGCTCACCCCAAGGGGAGCCGCCGGGCGACGGCGCACCGGTGCTCGCCCGTCGCGCACTGCCTCCCATCCGGACTTTAACCGTCGGTCCAGGAGTTTCACCTGGTCAACCGGCCGCTGGCTGCGGACGGGTCGCGGACTGTAACCGCCGGTTCGGACTTTCACCGACCCCGGAGTGCGCTGACGTCACTGGTACGCCTTCCAGTCTGCCATGGGCCGGGTGGGGTACGCGGGCCGGCCGCTGTGGGCTGGCTCACAAGATCTTCCGCCGCTCAATGTCCGAAAACCACCCCTCCGGCAGACCGGGACGCCGGAACTCCGCCGACCCACCCGGACGTTGATATTGGTCCATACCTATTGACGCTTTGGTCTAGTCCTTTTAGCCTCTGGCTCACCTTCGAGGAATCGGACCGCGGTGTGCGCACGCCGTCGGCCCGTGCCCCCACCTCGTATTCGCTGTATCCGCTGTATCCCGCTGTATTCGGTGTTTTCGGTACCGCACCGTCGCACTACGGCACCGTCGCACCAGGGCATTTCACGCACCGCACGCAGCACACACGGCACACGCAACACCCCACACTCCGCGCGCACCATCCGTACGTACGGCACCCCCCACAGCACGACTCTCACCCCCGCGAGCTCCACCGAGCCCCTTCCAGGAGGAACCGATCGTGTTGTCCCGTAACCGAGCGAGAGCCACGCTCGCGGCCACGGCCGCAGCGCTCGCCGGGCTCCTCGTCACCACCCTCTCGGCGACCGAGTCGCACGCCGAGGACCAGTCCGCCTGTCGCCCCGACGGTCTCTACCAGACCCCGGGCGTGGACGTCCCCTACTGTTCGGTCTACGACTCCGCCGGGCGCGAGAAGATGGGCCCCGACCACCAGCGCCGCGTCATCGGCTACTTCACGAGCTGGCGCACCGGCAAGGACGGCACCCCGGCCTACCTGGCCAACAACATCCCCTGGGACAAGGTCACCCACCTCAACTACGCCTTCGCGCACATCGACAAGGCCAACAAGATCTCCGTGGGGGCGGACGGCGCCAACAACGCCTCCACCGGGATGACCTGGCCCGGCGTCGCCGGCGCGGAGATGGACCCGGAGTACGCGTACAAGGGTCACTTCAACCTGCTGAACAAGTTCAAGAAGCAGCACCCGAACGTCAAGACACTGATCTCGGTGGGTGGTTGGGCCGAGACCGGCGGCTACCTCGACGAGAACGGCAACCGGGTCAAGTCCGGCGGCTTCTACTCGATGGCCACCAACGCCGACGGCTCGGTCAACCAGGCGGGCATCAACACCTTCGCGGACTCCGCGGTCGACTTCATCCGCGCCTACGGCTTCAACGGTGTGGACATCGACTACGAGTACCCGACCTCGATGAAGGACTCCGGCCACCCGCAGGACTGGCCGCTGGCCAACGCCCGCCGCGGTGGGCTCAACAAGGGTTACGCGGCGCTGATGAAGACGCTGCGCGAGAAGCTGGACCGGGCCGGCGCCGCGGACGGCAAGCACTACCTGCTGTCGGTGGCCGCCCCCTCGTCGGGCTACCTGCTGCGCGGCATGGAGACGTACCAGACGACCAAGTACCTGGACTACGTCAACATCATGTCGTACGACCTGCACGGCGCCTGGAACGAGTTCGTCGGCCCGAACGCGGCGCTGTACGACGACGGCAAGGACGCCGAGCTGATCAAGTGGGGCGTCTACAACGCGGCCCAGTACGGCGGGATCGGCTACCTCAACGGGGACTGGTCCTACCACTACTTCCGCGGCTCGATGCCGGCCGGCCGGATCAACCTGGGCCTGCCGTACTACACCCGCGGCTGGAAGAACGTGAACGGCGGCAAGAACGGCCTGTGGGGAAGCGCCAAGGCCAGCTCCTGCCCGGCCGGTTCGGGGCTCACCGACTGCGGTGACGGCGCCGTCGGCATCGACAACCTGTGGCACGACAAGGACGACGCCGGCAAGGAGTCGCCGGCCGGCTCCAACCCGATGTGGCACGCCAAGAACCTGGAGAAGGGCGTGGTCGGCGACTACGTCACCCGCTACGGCTTCCCCGCCGACACCAAGCTCACCGGCAGCTACACCCGCAACTACGACTCGACGCTGACCGCCCCGTGGCTGTGGAACGCCGACAAGAAGGTGTTCCTGTCCACCGAGGACGAGCAGTCCGTCAAGGCCAAGGCGCAGTACGTGGTCGACAAGGGCCTGGGCGGCACCATGATCTGGGAGCTGGCCGGCGACTACGCGTACGACGCGGCCAAGGGCCAGTACGGTCCCGGCAACACGCTCACCACCACGCTCTACGACGCCTTCAAGGCGGCGCCCAGCTACGGCGCCACGCGGGCCACGATCCAGATGCCGACCGACGCGGTCGACCTCGACGTGACCTACCGGGACTTCCCGCTGGGTGACTCGAACTACCCGATCAGCCCGAAGGTGCAGATCACCAACAACACCAAGTCGGCCATCCCGGGCGGCGCCGAGTTCCAGTTCGACTACGCCACCTCCGCGCCCAACAACGCGAAGGACCAGAGTGGTTGGGGCCTGCGGGTGATCCGCAGCGACCACACGGGCAACAACGTGGGCGGCCTCAAGGGCGACTACCACCGCGCCTCGATCAAGCTGCCGAGCTGGCAGTCGCTGGCCCCCGGCGCGTCGCTGACCTTCGACCTCGTCTACTACCTGCCGACCTCCACGCCGTCCAACTGGACGGTCTCCTTCGGCGGCAAGTCGTACGCGCTCGCCGGTGACCTGGCGCGCGGCACGAAGATCGTCGAGCCGGGCGACGGCGGCAGCGGCGGCACGGGCGGCAACGGCGGAAACAACGGCGGCAACGGTGGCAACGGCGGCCAGTGCACCGCCCCCGCCTGGGACAAGGCCGCGGTCTACAACGGCGGCGCCAGCGTCTCCTGGAAGGGCCACACCTGGAAGGCCAAGTGGTGGACGCAGGGCCAGGAGCCCGGTGTCGACGGCGTCTGGCAGGACGCAGGAGCCTGCTGAACCCCCTAAGGACCACCCGGCGGCGGTGAGTGTGGCGTCACCCGCCGCCGGGTGCGCCACCGGGCCGGGCCCCCCCCCCCCCGCGGGGGCCCGCGCCGGGGGGCCCCCCGGGCCCGCCCCCCCCCCCCCCCCCCCCCCCCCCCCCGGCGTTCCCCCAGGTCACCGGCGGTACGCGGCAGCCAGGTACGGGGGGACGGGACGGGGCTGCCCTAAGCGGCGGCGGCCGGCCGCGGCGGCCCGGCAGGCCGTACGGTTCCCGCAGACTGTGCCACACCCATAGGGCGCGCCGCTCCCACAGGCCGTACGGCTCCCGCGGGCCGCACCGCTGCGGCCGACCTCACCGGCCGAGCTCCCGCTCGGAGGCGACGACCACTCCGTACAGGTCGGCGACGGTCGCCAGGGCCGCCCGGTGCACCTGGTCGGCGGGGACCTCGGCGCCCGGCACGGGCAGCGCGCGGGTCGCGCAGGCGTCGGCGACGACGGTCGGGCGGTGGCCGGCGAGGAAGGCGCCCTGCGCCGTGAACGCCACGCACATGTGGGTCATCCACCCCGCGAGCACCAGGTCCTGGCCCGGGCGCAGATGGGTGGCCAGGTCCGTGTCCACGAACGCGTTCGGGACCTGCTTGACCACCACCGGCTCCCCCTCGCGCGGGGCGACGTCCGGGTGGATCTGCCCGATTTCGACGCCGATGTCGTACGGGGTGCCCGGGCCGCCGTCGTTGATCACGTGCACGACCGTTGCACCGGCCCGGCGGGCCCGGGCCAGGAGCTGCGCGGCGGCGGCGAGCGAGGGCCGCCAGCCGTCGAGCTCCATGACGCCGGTGGTGTAGGTGTTCTGGAGGTCGATGAGGACCAGCGCGGCGTCGGCCAGGTCCGCGGGCGTCTGGTCGAAGCCGTTGAGCTCGCGCAGGGTGGTTCTGGGCATGGGAGTACCGCCTTCGGCATGCGGGTGGAGGGGCGGCCCGAACGGTCCGTGGGCCATGCAGGTAAAACTAGGAGCCGGCCCGGATGTCGGCAATGACGTCTGACCTGCATATACCGACATGCCACCGCGCCCTGCCCACAGCCCTTGGGGGACTCGTGTCCGACGCCGTCCGACGCCTCGTCGTCATCGTCCTCTTCGACGGCGTCGACCTGCTCGACGTCACCGGGCCGCCGGAGGTGTTCGCGCTGGCCCTGCGCGAGACCGAGGAGGCCGCGGGCTACCGGGTGCTGCTCGCCGCGGCGAGCACCGACCCGGTCACCACCGGCGCCGGGGTGCGCGTGCTGCCCGACGTCACCTTCGCCGAGGTCGCCGCCGGCGCCATCGACACGCTCATCGTGCCCGGCGCGGTGGAGGTCGACGCCGAGCGCCGCGTCCATCCGCTCGTCGACCCGGACCTGGTGGAGTGGGTCCGGGTGCTGGCGGCCCGCACGCACCGGGTCGCCTCCGTGTGCGTGGGGGCGCACCTGCTGGCCGCGGCCGGCCTGCTGGACGGCAAGCGCGCCACCACCCACTGGTCGACGGCGCAGCGGCTGGCCGCCGACCACCCGGCCGTGACGGTGGACGCCGACCCGATCTTCATCCGCGAGGGCGACGTGTGGACCGGGGCCGGGATCAGCGCCTGCCTCGACCTGTCCCTCGCGCTGATCGCCGACGACCTCGGCGAGGCCGTCGCCCTGCGGGTGGCCAGGCAACTGGTCATGTACCTCAAGCGCCCCAGCGGCCAGAGCCAGTTCAGCGCGCCGCTGGAGCAGGTGTCCACCACGCGCCGCATCGAGGACCTGCGCCACCATGTGCTGCGCCACCTCACCGCGCCGCTGACCGTCGCCGACCTCGCCGCGTACGCGCACGTCAGCGACCGGCACCTGACCCGGCTTTTCAAGAGCGAACTCGGCATGACCCCGCACGCCTACGTCGAGTCGGTCCGGGTGGAGAAGGCCCGCCAGGAACTGGAGTCCTCGGACGCCACGTTGGAGCGCATCGCCGCACGCTGCGGTTTCGGCACGACCGACACCCTGGTACGCGCGTTCCGGCGACGCCTGAACACGACGCCGACGGAGTACCGGCGGCGGTTCCGGGTGCCGGTGCAGCCCTGAGCGGGGCCGGGCGGGGCCGGACGGTGCCGGGTTCCGGTGGGGTACCGGCGCGGTGGGGTGGGGTGGAATGGCGTGGGGTCGGCTGCGGGCTGCGGGCTGCGGGCTGCGGGCTGCGGGCTGCGGGCTGTCGATAATGCGCGGTCGATGGGGGCCGGTGGCTCGTAGGGTCATGCGCATGAGGACACGAATACTGCTGCTCGGCCTGTACGCCGACGGGCCGGGACTCGACTGGGTGCGGGAGGTCGTCGAGGGGGTGGTGGCGGCGCACAGCGCCCGGATCGTCGCGGTGAACGTCCGCCGCACCGGCCCGGACCCCGAGTCGACGCCCGCCGAACTGTACGACCACCTGGCGGACCAGTGGGCCATCGAGCACCCCGGGCAGCACGGCGGGGCGCGCGAACTGGTCGAGTTGCAGGTCCGGCTCCGGTGCTCGCTACGGACCTGGCACAGGCTCCGCGCGGCGGTGCTGCTGGGCCTGTGCCCACCGGACCCGGAGCCGCACGTGTGCCGGGTGCCTTGGTCGGCCGGCTGAGGGGCGGGGCGGCGGGTTAACTGCCGGGGCTGCCGGAGCGGTTGGTTGGGTGGGCGGGGCGGCGGGCTGACTGCCGGAGCGGTTGGCGGGGCGGGGCGGGGCGGCGGGTTAATTGGCGGGGCTGCCGGGGCGGTTGGCTGAGCGGGGCGGGGCGGGGCGGCCGGCGGGCGGCCGGCGCGGTTAGCTGGCC
>NZ_JBEHZD010000700.1:0-3427 GCF_040240285.1 Streptomyces sp. HSW2009
CCCGTAGCCGGGCAGACCGGGGGCGTCGGCCCCGGAATCCGGCGGCAGCGGCGGCTCCCACGGCGCCCGCGCGGCGGGTACGGGGCTGGCCGCCGGGGCGTCCGTGGCGGTGGCCGTGCCGCCAGTGGGCGCGGCCTCGGCCGGTGCTGCCGCGGCGGTCTGCTCCGCATCGGACTGCTCGGGCTTCGACTGCTCCGCCGCGTTCGGCTGCGCCTCGGCCTGTTGCCCGGTCGGGGCCGGTTGGGCCGCGGCGGCCGGGGTCGGCTGCGGCTGCGCCGGGTCCGTCGCGGTCGACTCGGGCACGGTGGCGCCGCTCTGGGTGACCACGGCAGCCGGCGTTCCTTCGGCTGCTGCGGCAGCAGGGGTCGGCTGTGCCGGCTGGCCGGCCCGGGGTGCCTGAGCGGTCGGGGTCGCCTGAGCGGCCTGGGTCGATGCGGTCGGCTGTGCTGAGTGCATGGTGGGGGCTCCGTCCGGGGCTTCCGGTGGTACGGAGCCCGCCGGCACGGCCGTCGCCGCGGGGTCCGTCTCGGAACCCGCTGGCGCAGCGCCGGCTTCTGTCGTGTGGTGCGTTCCGGCCGGTGATCCGGCCGGGGTGCCGTCGTGCGCCGGTGCGGCACCGGCGTTTTGCGCCGGCGCTTCCTCGGTCGCTCCGTTCGGCGGGGTCTGTGTGGCGTCCGACGACGGCTGACCTGTGGCCGGCGGCGCCGGGTCGGTAGCAGGCGCGATCTGGTCGGCTGTCGGCTCGGTCGCCGGGTCAGTGGTCGGCGCGGTCGCCGGGGTGGTGGCCGGCTCGGTCGCCGGGGTGGCGGGGGCCGTCGCCGTGTCGCCGGTCTCCTCGGCGGAGGTGGGCGGGGTGGTGGCGGCTGTCGCCGGGGTGGCGGGCTCCTTGGCGGAGGTCTGCGAAGTGGGGTGCGCGGCGGCGGCCGAGGGCTGGCCTTCGGTAGCCGCGGCGTCCGCGTGGCTCGTGTCCGCCTGGCCGGTGTTCGTACGACCTGTGTCCGCCTGCTCCGCGTCCGTACGACCCGTGTCCGGCTGGCTCGCCTTCGTCCGTGCTGCCTTGGGCTTGCCGGCACCCGCCTTGCCCTTCGCGGTCCCGGCACCTGCCTTCGCGGCCTCGCCCGCGGGCTTGCCCGCACTGGGCCCGTCCGTGGTCGCTTCCCCGGCGGGCTGCGCGGCCTTGGTGGCCTGCTCCACCTTGCCGGGCTGTGCTGATTCGTCGGTCTGCGCGGGGTCGGTGGTCCGCGCCTGCTCACCAGGCTGCACGGAGTCGGTGGTCTGCGCCGGCTCGGGCGCGTTCACCGGCTCAGCGCCGTCAACCGACCCGACGGCGGCTCCCGAACCGGCAGCCTCCGCAGCACCAGCCGCCTGCCCCGCACCGGCCGCCTTCGCAGCGGCCTTCCCGGCCGGGGTCGTCTGCTCGGGCCCGGTCGCTCCCGCAGGTGCGGCGGCCCGAGCGGGCTTCGCCGTCGGCGCGGCCCCGTCCGCCGTGGCAGCGGGCGCGTCGGTCTCGCTCACCGCCTGACCGGGGGCGGGTTGGTTCGCGGCGGGCTGGTTCGCGGAACTCACGTCGGCGGTCGGCCTCGTGGCGGGCTTCGGTGCGGCGCTCTTCGCGTCCGCTTCCGTGGCCTCCGCCGCTGCGGTCGGCTGACCCGTACCGCTCTGCTCGGCAGCCACCTGCTCCGCACCGTCCTGCTCGGCGACAGCCGTGCCGTCGGGCGCCTGCGACGCGGGGTCTTGGCCTGCGGTAGCCGAGCCGTCGGCGGTCTGCTCAGCGGCCGGCTCACCGGGGGCCGGCCGTGCAGCGGCGGGCGCACCGGCCGCGGCCCCGGCCGGCTGGCCCGTCGTGCTCTGGTCCGTCGTGCTCTGGTCCGTCGTGCCTTGGTCCGCGGCCGGCTGGCCGGCCTTCGCCCCCTGCCCCTGCTTCGGGTCGGTCGTGGTGGCGGCCTCGGGCTGGGCGGCGGGCTTCGCGGGCCGCTGCGGCGCCGACTTCGTACCGGCCCCGGCGCTCTCCGTGGACGCGGCCTGCCCGGTGGGCGCGGCGCCCGCGGGAGGCACAGCCGCCTCGGCGGGTTCGGGCCCACCGACGGTCCCGGACTGCTGCCCGGCCTCCGCCGGAGCGCTGACCTCGGGCGCGGGCGTCGCGGATCCTGCCGCTGTGGCCCCGTCGGCCTGGTCAGCCGGTGCGGTGACCTGCGCGGCCTGCGGGGTCGAAGTGGTGGGAGCGGGCCCCTGTTGGGCGGCGGGGGCCGCTGTTCCGTCAGTCGGCTGACCCGCGTCCGACTCGGCGGAGGCAGGGGCAGGGGCAGGAGCAGCGGCAGCTACGCCGGCGGATGCATCGGCGGACGGCTGCACATCCTGCGGCGCCGAATCCCCGGCCACCTGGGCAGCGGGGGTTCCGTCGGCCGCCGGTGCGGCAGCAGCTCCGTCGGTCGCCTGTCCGGCCGGCTCGCTGTCCTGCGGCGCGTCACCCGTCCCGGTGTCCTGCCCGGCGGCGGGCGCCGTCGCAGCGTCCGCGGATGCCGGCTGGCCCGGCTGCGCTGGTTGATCTGGCTGGGCGGATGCGGGCTGTGCGGGTGGTACGGCGCCATCGGCAGGGGGAGTCACGGCGGCCCCGTCGGTGGCCTTCTCGTTCGTCACCGGCTGCGGCGCATCGCCCGGGGCGGGTACGGCGGCCGAGGACTGCGGCTCGGCGGGTACGGCCGTGGCGGCCGGCGCGTCCGCGGCAACCCGCGGGGCGGGCTGCGCTTCCGTCGCCGTGGTGGCCGGCGTGCTCGGCTGCGGCGTGCCCGCCGTGGGTGCGCCACTCGCCGCGGCACGGCGGGACTTGGCCCCGGTGCGCCCCTTCGGCGCGGACTTCGCCGCCGCCTTGGCCGGGCCGGCCGCAACCGTCGACGCGGCGGCCGGAACCGCGGCGGAGGGCGCCGCGCCGGCACCGGTGTCTCCGTCAGTGGCCGTACCCGTAGCCGCAGCGGTCACCGCGCCACCGGCCGCACCCTGCGGTGCGTCGGGGTGCTGCGCGGCGTCGTGCGGTACGGGCTGCGCGGCCGTGGCCTGCGCGCCACCGGCCGCACCCGCTGCGCCGGCGGGCGCGTCGGGCTGGATCTGGGATGTGGTCTCGGCAGGCAGTGGTGCGTCCTGTTCCGGCTGTGCCGACCGTACGGAAGATACGGGCTGTGCGGGCTGTGCTGACGGTGCGGAGGCGGCCGGGGCAGGGGGAGCCGACGCGTCGCTGGACGACTGGTCGCTGGACGACTGGTCGGCGGACGGATGGTCAGCGGACGCCTCGTCGCCGGATGCCTGGTCGGCGGACGCCTGCTCACCGGACGTCTGATCGCTGGACGCGGCGGCACGGCGGCGCCGGCGGCCCGGGCCGGCCGGGACGGCGGCGCCGGCGGAGGTTGGAGGCGTTGACGACGATGGAGCCGCC
>NZ_JBEHZD010000701.1:0-3426 GCF_040240285.1 Streptomyces sp. HSW2009
CGCAGACCCACACGCATCCGCAGCCCCGTTCGCACGGCCCCCGGCACGCGCGCCCCCCCCACCCCGGCGCGCCGGCCCCACCCCCGGGCCCAGGCCCGGGCGCTGCCCCCGACTCCGGCCCCGACGCTGGCCCCGCCCCCGTACGTGGTGCGGGCGGGGTGGCGATGGCGCGTGCGGAGGGGGCGGGGAGCGGGCCGCGGGGCAGGTAGAAGTCCACTACCTGATCCGGGTCCGGGCCGTAGCCGGCCGTGGCGTCCGGTGGGCCCTCCGGGTGGCTGAAGGCCGAGTTCTCCTCGCGCTCCGCACGCGTCATCGCCTCCGTCATGACGTGGCGAGCACCTCCCCCAGCGCCCAGGCGGCGCGCTCCGCGTCGGCGAACCCGGTGTACAGCGGCGTGAAGCCGAACCGCAGGACGTCCGGGCGGCGGAAGTCGATGACCACGCCGCGCTCCAGCAGCCGGTCGGTCACGCCGCCCGCGTCGGCGCAGCGCAGTGCGACCTGGCTGCCGCGCTCCGCGTGCTCCCGCGGCGTCAGCGACTCGACCGCGCCGGCCGGCACGTACGCCGCGACGCAGTCCAGGAAGAAGTCCGTGAGGGCCAGGCTCTTGGCCCGTACGGACTCGATGTCGACACCCTGCCAGGCGTCCAGCGCGCTCTCCAGGGCCAGCATCGACAGGATGTCGGGCGTGCCGACCCGGCCGCGTACCGCGCCGTCGGCCGGTGCGTACCCGCCGGCCATGGCGAACGGGTCGGCGTGCGAGTTCCAGCCGGGCAGCGGCGAGTCGAAGCGCGGCTGGTGGCGGGCGGCGACGTACAGGTAGGCGGGTGCTCCGGGGCCGCCGTTGAGGTACTTGTACGTGCAGCCGACGGCCAGGTCCACGCCGTGCGCGTCCAGGTCGACGGGGAGCGCGCCCGCGCTGTGGCACAGGTCCCAGACCGCGAGGGCGCCGGCCGCGTGCAGGGCCGCGGTGGTGCCCGGCAGGTCGTGGCGGCGGCCGGTGCGGTAGTCGACGTGGTTGACCAGGGCCAGCGCGGTACGCGCGGTGACCGCGGCCGGGACGTCCGCCGCGGGGACCGGCCGCAGCGTGCAGCCGGTCAGCCGGGCGGCGGACTCGGCGATGTAGCCGTCCGTGGGGAACGTGCTCTCGTCCACCAGGATCTCGTCCCGCCTGGTGGCGCCGGCCGCCGCGGCGCCGGATGCCGCGGCTCCCGGCCGGCCCGCGTCCGACGGCTCGGCGCCGGCCGTGGTGCTGCCGCCGCGGGCCAGTCGGACGCCGGCGACGACCGCCTTGAGGACGTTCACGCTGGTCGAGTCGCCGACGACGACCTGCCCCGGCGCGGCGCCGAGCAGCCCACCGACCCGGTCGCCGATCCGCTCGGGCGCCGTCCACCACTGGTTGTCCCACCAGGAGCGGATGCGGTCGCGGCCCCACTCCTGCTCGATGACCTCGGCCAGCCGGCCCGGCCCGCTGCGCGGCAGCGCGCCCAGCGAGTTGCCGTCCAGGTAGACCGTGCCGTGCGGGTCGTCGGCCCCGTCCACGACGAACCGTTCGCGGACCGCGGCCAGCGGATCGGCGGCGTCCCGGCGCACGGCGTCGGCCACCCGCACCCGCCGGGCCTCCGTACGGCCGGTCGCTGCGGGGTCGGTTGCTGCGGGCTCGGCCCCCGTACCAGCGGTCTCTGTACGGTCAGCCGCCGTACGCGGTGTCGTGATGCGCTCAGACATAGCTGCGCGCCGTCCACAGCTCGGGGAAGACGTGCTTGCCCGCGCGCTTCTCCAGCCAGGCGACGCCGGAGGAGCCGCCCGTGCCGGTCTTGGCGCCCATCGCGCGCCGGGTGGCGACCAGGTGGTCGTTGCGCCAGCGCCAGACGAGTTCGGCGACCTCGGTCAGCGCCTCGCCGAGCACCGTCAGGTCCTCGCCGCCGGGCCCGCCGGGAGCGTCGCCGGGAACGGCATCGGACGGCACCTCGGACGCGGCTCCGGACCCGGCCCCGGCCGGTGCGCCCGAGTAGATCTGCTGCCAGGCCCGCTCGACCGCCTCGTGCGGCTCGTACCGCTGGGTGACGTCGCGCTCCAGCACCTCGTCGGGGATGGCGAAGCCGCGCCGGGCGAGGAACCGCACCGCCTCGTCGTACAGGCTCGGCTCGGCCAGCGCCTTCTCCAACTCGGCGTGCTCGCGCGGCGCCCCGCGGTGCGGGACCAGCATGGAAGCGGACTTCTCGCCCAGCAGGAACTCCAGCCTGCGGTACATCGCGGACTGGAACCCCGAGCCCTCGCCCAGCGCGGCGCGGTACGCGTTGAACTGGCCGGGCGTCAGGTGCGCGAGCGGCTTCCAGGAGGCGTTGAGCGCCTCCAGTTCGTAGGTTGACCGCTTCAGCGCGGCCAGCGTGGTCGGCAGGTCGTCCCGGCGCAGCGCATCGGCCGCGGTCTGCCATTCGTGGGTGATCACCGTGAACCACAGCTCCATCACCTGGGTGGTGACCAGGAAGACCATCTCTCCCGGATCGTCCGAGAGCGGCTGCTGGAGGTGGGTGAGCACGGAGGCCCGGACGTAGTCGTCGTACGGGGTGGTGCCCTGGAAGTCGAGGTTCGGAGTGTCGTTCTCCGCCTCGTCGATGCCGGAATGTCCAGTGTGCTGGGACATGGCTGTCTCCTCAGTACTGCTTCCGGGTAGCGGTCCGCCCCTTCCTCATCGGCATGGGAGCCCCGGTCCCCTCTCGGACCCACGATCGCTGATCATCGAATCCTGCGCGCATCATGCGCGGAAGTCAGTGCACACGGCAAGGGCCTGCCAGGTCGACATGTGCGACCGGCAGGCCCTGACGGCGAACCCGTGCGGCAGGTGGCGGACCACCGGACGCCGCACCGGGCGCCCCGCCGCCCGACCCCGTCGCGGCGGGGTCGGGCGGATCAGCCGAGGGTGTTGGCAGCGGTGGGCGAGGAGTCGCGGAGGAAGGTCGAGCAGCGCTCGTACTCCTCGTTCTCGCCGATCGACTGCGCGGCGCGGGCCAGCGCGTGCAGGGCGCGCAGGAAGCCACGGTTCGGCTCGTGCTCGAAGGGCACCGGGCCGTGGCCCTTCCAGCCGCTGCGGCGCAGCGCGTCCAGGCCCCGGTGGTAGCCGGTGCGGGCGTACGCGTACGACTCGACGACGCGGCCCGCCTCGAACGCCTCGTCGGCGAGCTGCGCCCAGGCGAGTGAGGAGGCGGGGTACTTCGCGGCGACCTCGGCCGGTGCGGCACCGCTGGCGAGCAGCTCGCGCGGCTCCGGGTCGTCGGGCAGATGGGTCGGGGGAGGGCCCCCGAGCAGGTTCTCGTTAATGGCCATGAGTTCCAGTCTGCCGGACCGGGGGGGGGGGGGGGGGGCCCCCCCCCCGGGGGGGGGGGGGGGGGGGGGGCGGGGGGGGGGGGGGGGGGGGGGGGGGGGGGG
>NZ_JBEHZD010000702.1:0-3406 GCF_040240285.1 Streptomyces sp. HSW2009
GCGGTCCTGACGGGATTTGAACCCGCGGCCTCCACCTTGACAGGGTGGCGAGCACTCCAAACTGCTCCACAGGACCATCTCTTCGCGCCGTTTCGCGGTGGACCCGGCTGCGAGAAGAGACTCTACAGCAGGTCAGGGGGTGGGGTCGAACCGCGTTCCCGACCCACCCAACAGCCACCCCACGCACACCCGCGCGCGAGGGCGCGCGCTGCCCCCGGGCACGCGGGGACGGCCGCTCGTCCCGTGCCCCGCGCGAGGGTGGGGGCTGCTCCCCGCACGCGCGCAGATCGCTCCTCGTTCGACGCCCCGCGTGCGAGGGAGGGTGCCCCCGACGGCCACCGGCCCCGTACGCGTACGACACCGTGCGCGGGCCGAGGCGGCTCGTACGGCGAACCCCCGGCGCAAGGCCACCCAGCGGCAGCCCCGAGCGGCCCGCTGCGCCCCGATGCGCGGTCCGCGTACGGGCCGGACGCCGCCGCGGCCCCACCAGGCGCCCCGGCGGCGGCCCACTCCAGAGTCCTCAGGGCCCCCAGGGTCCCAGCCCCACTCGTGCGTACGGACACCGGACGTACGGACACCGGGCATACGGACAAGGGCCCCGCCGCGGCCGGTGCGCGGGGCTGCGGGGCCCTGGTGGGGCGCGGGGGCGGGGTTACGGGGCCGCTGCGTCTACCGCCTTGACGATGCGCTTGTCGGAGATGGGGTAGGCGGTGCCGAGGGCGTGGGCGAAGTAGCTGACCCGGAGTTCCTCGATCATCCAGCGGATCTCCTGGGCCTCCTTGGGGACCGGGCGGCCGGGGTGCTTGATGGCGAGCTGTTCCAGCAGCCAGAGGTATTCGTCGCGCATCTCGTGCACCTTCGTCATGCGGGTGCGGTCCCGCTCGGCGTGGTGCGGCAGTTGCTGGAGCCGGCGGTCGACGGCGACCAGGTAGCGCATCACGTCCGGCAGCCTCCGCACCCCGTGCTTGGTGACGAAACCCGGCTTGATCAGCGCGCCGAGCTGTTCCCTGACGTCGGCCAGCGACGGGGCGAGGACCGGGCTCGTGGTGGCCCGCAGCCGGCGCTCGCACGCCTGCCAGGCCGCCAGTACCTCGCGCACCTTGCGCACCGCGTCCATCGTCGCGTCGATCGCATCGGCCCGTACGGCGTCGAAGAGTTTGCGGAAGGACTCCTCGTCCCAGGCCGGGCCGCCGCGGGCGGCGACCAGTCGGTCGATGGCCGCCGACACGCAGTCGTCGAAGAGCGCCTGCACGCTGCCGTGCGGGGAGCGGGAGAGCGCCAGCTTCGCGGCGTTGTCCAGCTTGCCCTGTGCGAACTTGGCGGGGTTCGACGGCAGGTTGAGCAGGATCAGCCGGCGGGTGCCGGCCCACATCGCGCGCTCCTGCTCCGGCTCGGAGTCGAAGAGCCGGACCGCCACCGACGCGCCCTCGTCCACCAGCGCCGGGTACGCCTTGACGGGCTGGCCGCCGCGCCGGGTCTCGAAGGTGCGCGGCAGTGTGCCGACCGTCCAGGAGGTCAGGCCCGAGCGCTGCTCGATGCCCGCGCTCTCCTTCGAGGTCGCGAAGACCTTGCTGATCGCGGCCTGCGTCTTGGGTTGCAGGCTGGCCTTCAGGGCCACCAGGTCCTTGTCCTCGGCGAGCTTGTGGCGCCGCTCGTCCACCACCCGGAAGGTGATCTTCAGATGGTCGGGGACCTTCGTCTGGTCCCAGTCCGCCGGGTCGATCTTGATGCCGACCATGCGCTGGAGCTCCCGGCCGAGCGCGTCGGCCAGGCTGCCCTGCGCCGCGCCGCCGCCGCTGCGCCCCGCGGTCGGCGTGACCCGCTCAAGGAAGCGGCGCGCGAAGTCGGGCGCGGGCACGTAGTTGCGGCGGATCGGCTTGGGCAGCGAGCGGATCAGCTCGGTCACCAGGTCCTGCCGCAGGCCCGGGATCTGCCAGTCGAAGCCGTCGGCGGTGACCTGGTTGAGCACCTGGAGCGGTACGTGCACGGTCACGCCGTCCGCGTCCGCACCCGGCTCGAACTGGTAGGTCACCCGGAACTTCAGCCGCCCCTGCCACCAGGTGTCCGGATAGGCGTCCTTGCTGACGCCCTGCGCCTGCTCGTTGATGAGCATGGACTTCTCGAAGCTGAGCAACTCCGGTTCGTCCCGGCGCTTGTGCTTCCACCAGGAGTC
Source organism: Streptomyces sp. HSW2009 (assembly GCF_040240285.1). NCBI lineage: Bacteria > Bacillati > Actinomycetota > Actinomycetes > Kitasatosporales > Streptomycetaceae > Streptomyces > Streptomyces sp. HSW2009. Next base: position 2,174 of record NZ_JBEHZD010000702.1, read on the forward strand.
GAAGTGCGCGCCGGAGACGACGTGTTCGGGCACCCGCTGGTCGTAGAAGTCGAACAGCGTCTCGTCGTCGACCAGGATGTCGCGCCGGCGGGCCCGGTGCTCCAGCTCCTCGACCTCGCCGAGCAACTTGCGGTTGTCGTGGAAGAACTGGTGATGGGTGCGCCAGTCGCCCTCCACCAGGGCGTTGCGGATGAACAGGTCGCGGCTGGTGACCGGGTCGATCCTGCCGAAGTTGACCTTGCGCTGGGCGACGATGGGCACCCCGTACAGCGTCACCCGCTCGTACGCCATGACCGCGGCCTGCTTCTGCTCCCAGTGCGGTTCGCTGTACGTGCGCTTGACCAGGTGCTGGGCGAGCGGTTCGACCCACTCCGGCTCGATCTTGGCGTTCACCCGGGCCCACAGCCGGGAGGTCTCCACCAGTTCGGCCGACATGATCCACCGCGGCGGCTTCTTGAACAGCGCGGAGCCCGGGAAGACCGCGAACTTGGCGTTCCGCGCGCCCAGGTAGTCGCCCTTGCCCGCGGGTTTGCCGGCCGGTTTGCCCTGGCCCTTCTGGCCGGCCTTCGCGGCGTCCTCGGCGATCTCCTTGAGTCCGATGTGCGACAGCAGACCGGCCAGCAGCGCCTGGTGCACCTGGTCGGCCGGGATCTCGGTGTCGGTGGCCGACACCTCGATGTCCATCGACTTGGCGACCGTACGCAACTGGCTGTAGATGTCCTGCCATTCGCGTATCCGCAGGTAGTTCAGGAATTCCGAGCGGCACATGCGGCGGAAGGCGGAGGAGGACAGCGCCTTCTGCTGGTCCCGTACGTACCGCCACAGGTTGAGCAGCGCCAGGAAGTCGCTCGTCTCGTCCTTGAACCTGGCGTGCTGCTGGTCGGCCTGCATCTGCTTGTCGACCGGGCGTTCGCGCGGGTCCTGGATGGAGAGCGCGGCGGCGATCACGATCACCTCGCGCACGCAGCCGCTGCGCTCGGCCGCCAGGATCATCCGGGCGAGCCGCGGATCGACCGGGAACTGGGCGAGTTTGCGGCCGAGCGTGGTCAGTCGCTGGCCGCGGCCCTTGCGGCCGGCGCCCTGCGCGCCCGACCCGCGGCGGGGCGGCCGGGGGGGGGGGGGGGGGGCGCCCCCCGGGGCGCGCCGGCCCCGCGCCCGCCCGGGGGGGGGGGGGGGGGGGGGGGGGGGGGGGGGGGGGGGGGGGGGGGGGGGGGGGGGGGGGGGGGGGGGGGG
>NZ_JBEHZD010000703.1:0-3403 GCF_040240285.1 Streptomyces sp. HSW2009
CCCCCCCCCGCCCGGCCGGGGGGGGGGCGGGGGCCGCCCGCCCCCCCGCCCGCCCGCCCCCCCCCCCCCCCCGCGGGCACCGGACCCTGCCCGCCCCTCCGCCGGCACCACGGACCGCCCCACCGGCGGCCCGACCTCCGATGACGAGCCCCGCGCCGGCGGCGAGCAGGCCGAGCCGACCACCGTGGCGTTCGGCGAGCGCCGGCCGCTGAGCGCCGTGACGGTCCTCACCGAGGCGGTCCCGGAGCGGGCCGGCAGGGCGCTCGGCGAGGTGGAGGTGCGGGTGCCCGGGCACGGCTGGCGGCGGCTCGGCGCACTGTCCGCCAGCGGCTGGACCCAGCGGGCGGGCAAGGGACTGCACGCCGACGCGGTGCGGCTGCGCTGGGCGCCCGGGGTGCGGCCACCCGCCGTGCAGGAAGTCACCCCGTGGTTCGCCGACGCCCCACCGGCTGAGCTGCGAATATCGCAGACGGAGGCGGACGCGGAGATCGGCGGCCAGCCGGCCAAGGTCAAGGTCTGGCTGATCGGTCGCCGCCCGGGCGACGTCACCGGCGATCTGACCGTGCGCAGCCCGGGCGGGTTGCAGGTCACAGCACCGCGGCAGGTCACTGCGCCGCGCGGGGGCACGGCGACGGCCGAGATCGAGGTGGCGGTGCCGGCCGGCAGCGAGCCGGGCGCGTACCGGCTGCCGATCCGCTTCGGCTCCGAGCAGACGACGCTGACGGTGCGTGCCCACCAGCGCACCGGCGGCCCCGACCTGGCCCGCACGGCACGCGCCACCTCGTCGGCCGACGAATCGGCGGACTTCCCCGCCACGGCCGCGACCGACGGCGACCCGACGACCCGCTGGTCATCGCCGGCCACCGAACACGCCTGGCTCCAACTCGCGCTGGCCGGCCCGGCCCGACTCGGCCGCGTCGACCTGCACTGGCAGGACGCCCACGCCGCCCGGTACCGGGTCCAGGTCTCCGCCGACGGCCACACCTGGCGCACGGCGGCCACCGTCAAAAACGGCAAGGGCGGCCACGCATCGCTCCGCATGGACGCCCCCGACACCCGCTTCATACGCGTCCAGGGCGACGAACGCGCCACCCGCTTCGGCTATTCGCTGTGGTCCGTACGGGCCTACGCGGTGACGCCCTGACCCGACCGACCCCACCGACAACAGCCACGACCAGGGCCCGGACCTGCGTGAATACGCCGGTGGTCCGGGCCCACTACACACTGATGGCCCGGGCCTCAGGCGGATACGCCGTCGATCCGAGCCATCGCATCTTCCGCGCCGTACGGCTGTAGGTAGGGCAGCCAGCGCGGGTCCCTATGCCCAGTGCCGATGATGCGCCAGGCGAGGCCGGAGGGTGGGGCCGGTTGGTGACGTAGTCGCCAGCCGAGTTCCGCCACATGGCGGTCGGCCTTGACGTGGTTGCAACGGCGACACGCCGCAACGACGTTCTCCCAGGCGTGCTGGCCGCCCCGGCTGCGCGGGATGACGTGGTCGACGCTGGTTGCGACGCCACCGCAGTAAGCGCAGCGGCCACCGTCCCTGGCGAACAGGGCACGGCGGGTCAGCGGAACGGGGGCCCGAAAGGGGACCCGCACGAACCGCTTCAGGCGGACGACGCTCGGTGCGGGTATGACGCGGGTTGCGCTGTGCATCAGGGCGCCTGACTCCTCAAGGCTGACGGCCTTGTCATTGAGGATGAGTACGAGCGCGCGGCGGAGCGGTACGACGCCGAGTGGCTCGTACGACGCGTTGAGGACCAGAACATGCGGCACAGGTGCCTCCCTGTACGCCGGCGGCGCGTGGCTCGCGCCGGGACGATCTCCCCTTAGTGTCTACGCAGCCCTGGTGAGAGCGCCACCACCACCAGGTAACGGACCAAGAGTGTTTTCGCCCACACCCCGTTCACCTCCGCGCTGCTCACGGTTGTCCGTCGAACAGGACAACGAGACACCTGACGTGCCCCGTTAGTGTGGAGTGCCTGTCCGGGCACCCGCATCGGACACCTCTTCACAGAAGGGTCACCCGCTGTGCTCCGGTCCGCCGCACCGACCGCTGACGCGACGCCACGCGCCACGACGCTCGATGAGACGCAAGAGTCCGCCGAGAGCGCCGCCGGCTGGATCGAGGACAACTGGTCCGACTGGCTCGCCCTGGGTCTGCGCATCCTGCTCATCGTGATCATCGCGTTGGTGCTGCGGACGGTGATCCGGCGTTCGATCACCCGGCTCATCGCCCGGATGAACCGTACGGCGCAGGCGGTGGACGGCACGGCGCTCGGCGGGCTACTGGTCAACGCGGAGCGCCGGCGCCAACGGTCCGAGGCGATCGGTTCGGTGCTCCGCAGCGTCGCCTCGTTCATGATCCTGGGCACCGCCGCCCTGATGGTGCTGTCCGCCCTCGACATCAACCTCGCCCCGCTGCTCGCCAGCGCCGGCGTCGCGGGCGTGGCGATCGGCTTCGGCGCCCGGAACCTGGTGACCGACTTCCTCTCCGGCGTCTTCATGATCTTGGAGGACCAGTACGGGGTGGGCGACTCGATCGACGCGGGTGTGGCCTCCGGCGAGGTGATCGAGGTCGGCCTGCGCGTGACGAAGCTGCGCGGCGACGACGGCGAGATCTGGTACGTGCGCAACGGCGAGGTCAAGCGGATCGGCAACCTCAGCCAGGGCTGGTCCACGGCCGGTGTCGACGTGCAGATCCGGTACGACGAGGACCTGGACAAGGCCCGCAAGATCATCACCCAGGCCGGTGCGGAGATGGGCACGTCGCAGCCGTGGGACGAGGCGCTGTGGGAGCCGGTGACGGTACTCGGCCTGGACGCGGTGTACCTGGACTCGGTCGTGATCCGGGTGTCCGCCAAGACCATGCCGGGCAAGGCGCTCGGCGTGGCCCGGGAGTTGCGCTGGCGGATCAAGCGGGCGCTGGACGCCGAGGGCATCCGGATGGTGGGCGGCCCGCCCCCGGTCGCCGAGGGCAGCACGCCGCCCGCCGACCCGTCCGCGGCCGTCGCCGCCCCCTCCGCACTGGCCAGCCCGACCTCGCCACAGTCCCTCGCGGCGGCGCCGATACCGCCGCCGAACCTCCAGAAGTAGCCCCGTACGGCGGGTGCGGTGGGTTGGCGCCAGGGGCCCGTAGGTCATGACATGGGTCACGCGACACGGGGCACGGGGCCGTGGGGCACAGGGCGTGCGTGATGGGTCATGGTTCGGCGAAACGGTTCGCCCTGGCCTGCCGCGGCGACCGGGGCGGCGGGCCGATCCCACCGCGTCTCCCGGGTCGCCATTCCGGCCCCGGGGGCCCCGGGGGGGGCCCCCCCCCCCCCCCCCCAGAGGGGTCCTTACATGATCAGATTCACCATTCGGCGTCTGCTGTCAGGAGTCGTACTCCTGGTGGTCGTCA